>JAISIP010000086.1 GCA_031261965.1 Victivallales bacterium
GCATTTGCAAAATCGCGCCTCCAAATCATGAATCTGCTAATTTTCAATGCAATCCAGTTTTTAGAGATACCCCTCAAGATAAGCGTGTCGATTATTATTTGTGGTATAATCCACAAAATTCAAAAATTCAGATGGCAATAGTGTACTTCTGACCTGATTTCTATTGCCACCACGCTTGCGTCATGCCCAAAAGGTAGCTTTGCAACTATCTCATGGAATTAGAATTTTGGAAAGCCCACCGCTTGGACGTAGAGAATTGTCTCTTTTCCTTTAAGGTCGAGCAACGGCTTGTAGTCGTTTTCGCGGAAAGCACCTCTGAAAACGGTAGCAAGTTTGGCGGAGGCGCAAAACAAGTAGACGTTTTGCCCGACAAATCCGCAATCGACATGGCAGAGTCTTTCCGGCAATTTCGCTAAATCAGCGACGTAAATCAGCATTAACGGCGCATCTCCAGTGCGTTTTAAAGAGGTCTGGACGAGCCGATTTCCGACCGCGTCGTAGCGAAAAGTCCCTTCGGGAATGCACACATAGAGTGTGATTTCTTGTCGGTTGCGGGCGGTTGGAGCTGTCCGTCTGCCGTCGGCGCGATTTACTCCGATCGCCGCCCAGAGCAAATCGGAAAGTTGCTGTTGACTGAGCGGTTTATCGCTGAACTCCCGGTCGGTATGCCGATTTTGGAGTGCTTCCAAGAGCGGCATTCCGCCATTGGTGCTCGGCTTGGGCAAGTCGATGTCGGCGGCGACGATTCCGCTTGAAATAATCATTGCAAGTAAAGACAATCTGAGTTTCAACATACAATATCCCTTTCTGCTTATTACCCTTTAGAGGTACCTTTTAGAGATACCCTTCAAACAAAATAGCACGTTATTTTCACTTTGCAACTGTCCTTTGATTGCACTCGGAATCAGGTTTGTGCAAATTTGTGCAAAAAGCAAATAGAAATGAAAAGTTTCATGAAAAAAACAATTGAGTTTGCCTTGTATCTGCAAAAAGAAAGATTATCTTACCCCTCGTTGTTGCTTCTAAAAATTGAAGGGTATCTCTAAAAATTGAATGGTATCTCTAAAAACTGGAAATTTGGTTGCAAATCGCAGCTCATATTCGTATGTGCGACCTTGCGCGTGTCTGATTAACTCTATGTTAGCCAGACACTTGCAAAATCGCACCTCCAAATCATGAATCTGCTAATTTTCAACGCAACCCAATTTTTAGAGATACCCTGGAAATTTGGCTGAAAAGTTGCGAAGTGTGCCAATTTTTTGAAATACCCTTATTCTTCAACCCCAAAAGGAGGAATCCGAATGAAACTGTTTAGTGGTATGCTCTCTTTATTTATGTTCGGAAGCTTCATGCTTTGCGCCGAACCGGTTATCCCGGCACAAGTCGCCGCCGCACAAACGGTGCTTGATATGAGCAAAGTGCAAATCATCGGCGTAACCGACAAAGACCTGGTAAGTTATATGCCCGGCGAAACGATGACTTTTACCGTCAATGCCGATTTTGGCGGTCAAACCCCTGATCAGGAGTACTTTTTGACATGGTACCGCAGTGGCGATGACGGCAAAAAAGCTCACGGCAAAGCAAAAGTGAGTAGCGAACCGCTGATTATAAAGACCTCGATTGACAAACCGGGATTTGTCCGCATGACCGTCCAATTAACCAACAAAGCCGGGAAGACTTTTAAGATCAGAAATCTCTGGGGCGGAAAAATCGATGTTAGTTTCGCCGGAGGTGCCGGTGCGCAAATCGACAAGTTGACCGCAGGAACCGAAGAGCCGACGGACTTCGACGCGTTTTGGCAGAAGCAAAAGGCGCGTTTGGCGGCAGTTCCGATGAAGTACGAAATGACCAAATTGCCGGAATCCACCGATTTAGTTGATATTTACGCGGTTTCGATCGATTGTGCCGGACCGCGTCCCGTGACCGGGTTTCTCACTATTCCAATTGGCGCAGAAGCTAAATCGCTGCCGGCGCAAGCCAACTATCGCGGATATGGCGCAAAAGAGCACCCCACCCCTAAGAACGGTCCCAAGAAACGCATCGATCTTACGATCAACGCCCATGGTTTTTTGTTGAGACAACCCGCGGCTTATTACGATCAATTTGAGAAGGAAATCATGTCAAACGGCGAACGATACGCGCTTGACCCGAAGCAAAACTCCAACCCGGAAACCGCCTATTTTAACGGGATGGTGTTGCGGGTTTTGCGTTCGCTTGAGTTCCTTAAGGTGTTGCCGCAATGGAACGGCAAGGATTTGATCGTCAACGGCGGCAGTCAAGGAGGACTTCAGACCATTTGGGCGGCCGCGCTTGATCCTGATGTGACTTATGCCACTCCGGCGATTCCGTGGTGTTGCGACCTGAACGGCGCGGCAAAAGGCCGCATTGACGGTTGGCATCCGAAGTACGTTCCCGCACTGGGTTATTACGATGCGGTAAACCACGCGAAACGAATCAAATGCCCGGTGGATATTACCCGCGCCGGACTCGGCGACTACCTCTGCCCGCCGTCCGGAATCGCGGTACTTTACAACGCCATTAAATCGCCCAAATCGATCAAATGGTATCAGGGTTCGAGTCATGGATACATCCCCAAAGATCCGCAAATTTTTGAGATAAAAAACCCGTAATTACCGGGATTTTTGCTCGAAGTAGATTTTGAGCTTATCAACTAATAAACGAAAACGCTCTGATTTGCCCCGATTAGCCATTCACTTGTCGAAAAAAATCGTAGATATTTCTTCCAATATCCCCGATTTTTTTCAACTGCGCGACTGGTTTCCGGTGTTTGTCATAACATTTCCATTATTAGTTGATAAGCTCTTTGTAAGAAGGAAAAACCTTTTAGAGGTATCCCTTAGGGAAAGGCTTTTCCTTCTCGCTCTCTTTTTCTTTCCAACCTTTTTTCCTGATTAGCTCTGGCGTGAGGAAGGATTTCCGACAAAAGTCTACTAAAATTGTAGTTTTTTTACAAAATCTCACTTGACATTTTGTTTATCGGGCGTATTGTATGCGCCGTTAACACTACTATAACAGTAGACTTTAGGGTATCTCTAAAAACTATCTTGAGATGAAAAATCGACATATTCGCAATTTGGAGGTGCGATTTTGCAAGTATCTGGCTAATCGGCGAGTTAACCAGATACGCGCAAGCAGTGCACATGCAACTGTGAGATGCGATTTTTAGCCAAGTTTCCAGTTTTTAGAGGTAGCCTTTATAAAAAAAGGATATTTTCATGACCGATAAAGAGCATAAACATCTTCACGAACATGATGTGCCGCACTCTCATCACTCCCATGGCGGAGTAGAGGATTATTTGCCGGCAATGGCGGCATACCGAAAAACTTTTGCCGACAAACAATCAGTAATTGAGCAAACTCCCGACCCTGCGGTGCGGGAAATGCTTTTGCATATGCAAGAGTGCGGTATGGAAACCGCATTTGACCGTTTTGATCGCCAAAAACCCCACTGCTCTTTTGGGCTTGCGGGCGTTTGCTGCAAGAACTGCTTTGCCGGTCCATGCAAAATTACCGCAAAATCCCCCAAGGGCGTTTGCGGGGCGGGAGCGGATTTGATTGTCGCACGCAATCTGTTGCGCCATGCCGCCGCCGGAACCGCCGCTCACGGAGCGCGTGGGCGGGAATCTATGCTGGCACTCAAATATGCGGCGGAGGGCAAGATTCCGCTGGCGATCGAGGGCGAAGAGAAAATCCGTGCAGTTTGCGCTAAATATGGAATCGATACGCAAAACAAAACGTTCAACGATCTGGCGGTGACGGTTGCGGATATTTTGCTTGAAGATCTCTCACGTACCGTCCCGGATAAGCACAAAACGCTTTTCGCGTTTGCTCCGCCGGAGCGACTCGCGACCTGGGAAAAGCTCGGAATCCTGCCGATCAGCCCGATGCACGAGGTGTTTGAGAGTCTTCACCGCACCACCACCGGGACAGACGGCGATTGGCGCAACTGCATGTTGCAATTTTTGCGTGTGGGTGTTGCATTCGCGTGGACATCTTGTCTGGGTAGTTCGATTGCGATGGATTCCCTCTACGGTTTACCCAAACGAAGCAAGTCGATGGTCAATACCGGCGCGCTCAAGGCAAATTATGTCAATATCGCCGTGCATGGTCACTCGCCATTGCTGGTTAGCCAGATCGTCAAGATAGGACAATCGGCGGAGTTTCAAGAGGAAGCACGTTCGGCGGGGGCAAACGGGATTCAGTTTTATGGAATCTGTTGCTCCGGACTTTCGGCGATGTACCGTTATGGCGGAGTGATTCCGCTGTCGAATGCGGTCGGGTCAGAGCTTATTATCGGAACCGGCGCACTTGATTTATGGGTGGCTGACGTTCAAGACGTGTTCCCGTCGATTATGGAGGTGGCAAAATGTTTCAAAACCACGGTAATAACGACCAGCGATTCGGCTCGTTTGCCGGGTGCGGAACATATGGGATTCGACCACGACCACTCAAATATGTCTGAAATCGGCGAATTGGCGGCTAAAATAGTCCGGCGGGGAATTGAGAGTTTTCAAAATCGGCGCGATGTGCCGGTAAAAATCCCGAAATACGAGGTGGAAGCAGAATTCGGCTTTTCGGTGGAATGGGCGCAAAAACACTTTGAGCATGGGTTGGCAACTCTCGCTCACGCGCTGAAAAAAGGCGAGATCCTCGGCATTGTGAACCTGGTCGGTTGCAACAATCCCCGTCTGGTTTATGAGAAACCGATCGTCGAAGTTGCAGCGGAGCTGATTCGAAATAATGTGCTGGTGTTGACTAACGGTTGCGCCTCGTTTGCCTTGCTGAAGCTCGGATTCTGTTCGGCAAAAGCACTGGATCATACGGGAGAATCTTTGCGGAATTTCCTAAAAGATTTGCCGCCTGTGTGGCATGTCGGCGAATGTCTTGACAACGCCCGTTCTTCGGCGTTCTTTGCAGGTATCGCCGCTATTGCGGAACACCCGCTCAAAGCTATGCCATATGCGTTTATCAGCCCGGAGTGGAGCAATGAAAAGGGAATCTGCGCGGCGTTGGCGTTTCGCTTGCTTGGGATTAACTCTTATCACAGCATTTACGCCCCGACTCAAGGCTCGGCATCGGTGACGGAGTTTATGGCAACCGGCACGAAAAGTCTGCTCGGCTCGGAAATGGTGGTCGAACTTGACCCCCAAAAATTAGCAACACGAATCATCAACGATCTAAAGAAAAAAAGGGAAATTTTACAATGGAAAAATCAATAAGAAAATCTTGTCATTCTGCGGTGTTCTTTCTGGCGGTGTTCTTGTTTGCCGGTTGCGGCAAAAGCTCCGCCAAACCGACCGTAAAAGTAGCTTATTTGCCGATTACTCACGCTCTTGTTCTTCATGAAACAGCCAAGAGTAAAGAAGTCGATGTGCAACTGATTCGGTACGGATCCTGGCCGGAGTTGCTGGACGCACTCTGTACCGGTCGAGTTGACGCGGCTTCGGTTTTGATTGAGCCGGCGATGAAAGCCAAAGCACAGGGAATCGATCTTGCCGCTCTGGCGTTGGGTCATCGGGACGGGAATGTGATTATCGTCGGCAATAATATCAATTCGGCGGAAGATTTGCGCGGCAAAACTTTTGCGATTCCGCACCGGGCATCATCTCATTATCTGCTCTTGTGTGAATTGCTTACGAAAAACAACATTCCTGCCAACGCGGTAAAAATTACCGAGCTTGCCCCCTCGGAAATGCCTTCGGCGCTTGCCACCGGGCGGATCGCCGGATATTGTGTGGCGGAACCGTTTGGCGCGATTGCCGTTGAGGGGGCTTATGGGAAAGTGCTGGTCTCTTCGCACGAATTGTGGCAAGATTCGATTTGCTGCGCGTTATTGGCAAACGGGCGATTCCTAAAAGAGAACCCGGAGCTTGCCCGACGTTTTTTGACCGAGTACAAGCTTGCCGGGGAAAATCTTGCCGATAAGGAGCAAGCTTATGTCAGTGCCACGGAATTTCTAAAACAACCGCCTGCCGTGTTAAAACGTTCCCTCGAATGGATCACATTCGGCAATTTGGATTTGACCGCTGAGGCTTATGGGCAATTGGCAAAACTTCTAAAGCAATACAAGGTGTTGGAAGATTCTCCGGCATACGAAAATTTTGCGGGGGACAAACTTTGAAGAAAATATGGGAAATAACGCTCTCGTTTGGCATTTTGCTGGCAATTTGGCAAGGAATTGTTGCAATAGGGAACTTTTCTCCCGCACTACTGCCGTCGCCATGGGCGGTGGGAGAAGCCCTTTTTGAGCTTTTTGCCAATGGAGTGATGATAAAAAATATACTCGTAAGTCTCTACCGGTTTGCGATGGGGTATTCTATTGCCGTGGCTTTCGGCGCGATACTCGGATTGGTGTTGGGGTGGTATCCCAAACTGTTTGGCTATACCAACCCGATTCTCCAATATTTGCGTCCGATCGCGCCGGTGGCATGGATGCCGTTTGTGGTGTTGCTGATCGGCATAGGCGACACTCCGGCGATTGTGATTATCTTTTTGGCGGCGTTTTTCCCGGTTGTTCTGACTACCGCCAACGCCGTGCGGAAACTTGACCCGATATATTTGAAAATCGCGGCTAATTACGGGGTCAAAGAGCCTGAAGTTTTGTGGAAGATAGTTTTCCCGGCGGTTTTCCCGCAAGTGGCGAACAGTTTGCATCTTGCTCTTGGCAGTGCCTGGGTTTTTCTGGTTCCCGCCGAAATGATTGGAGCGCAAAGCGGATTGGGCTATATGATCGTCGATGCGAGAAATAATATGCGAACCGATCAGCTGTTATCGGCTATGGTTGTGATTGGAATTATCGGTTTATTGCTCGATTTATCGATTGCGCGAGGCGAAAAAACCGTGATGAAACTATGGGAATAAGATCAATGTATATAGAAATAGAACATGCAAAAAAACACTTTTCCCACCCCGATGGGAGTTTATTTGTCGCCTTGGAAGATGTTTCCCTGACGATAAAAAAAGGCGAGTTCATATGCTTGCTCGGTCAATCGGGGTGCGGCAAGACCACGCTTTTAAACGTTATTGCCGGGTTTGAAAAATTATCCTCCGGCACGGTGAAAATTGAGGGAAAGAGCGTGAACAAGGCATCCGAAAAAAACGTGATGATTTTTCAAAATTACGGGCTGTTGCCTTGGCGTTCGGTGCGAAGAAACGTTGAACTTGGGTTGGAGTCAGGCTCTTATACTCGGACGGAACGGCGCAAAATAGCCGAAGATTATCTGAAAATGGTGAACCTTTCGGATTTTGCCGACCGCTATCCGTGCAGTCTCTCCGGCGGTCAACAGCAACGTGTGGCGATCGCCCGTGCGCTTGCGGTCAAGCCGGACATTCTTTTTATGGATGAGCCGTTCGGGGCGTTGGATGCAATCACCCGTGGTAAAATGCAGCATGATTTGCGAAAAATTGTGGATCGGGAAGATTGTACGGTTATTTTTGTCACGCATGACATTGACGAGGCGATTTTTCTGGCAGATCGAATTGTGGTCATGACCCCGAATCCCGGGAAAATCAAACGGATATTTCCGGTAAATATTTATCAGCCGCGGTACCGGCACGAGCCGGACTTTGTGGAATTGCGCGAGCAGATTTTACGTGAATTCTTCCCGAAGAGCGACCGCCGGATTGAGTATTTTATCTAATTAAGGGTATCTCTAAAAACTGAATTGCGATGAAAATTGCAAAGTGGTGGTTTATAGTTGCTCATCGTCGTCATCGAATTCAAAATCCGGCGCGGCGTTTTGAGTTTCGATACGTTCTTTCCAGCGGTTCGGGCGGCGATTTTTGAGCCAAAACAGCAATGCCCGAACATCGGGCAAAACCTCTTTGGAGACGATCTTGCGCTTGCCGGTGGTAAGCAGTTCGCCTGTCTCCTTGTCAAAGACTTCTTCGGTTTGAATTTCCTGATGGGTAAACCCGAGGGCGCGTTTCAGCAGGGCTTTTTCCACCGCATCGACCGGGCGTTCGTCCGGATTCGCGAATTTTTTTTCTGTCATATATCCTCCACAATTGTTGCGTAGTTTCGTATTTGTGACAATTTTGTCAACTTCGCCTTGCAGAGGAGTGTCCGCAGTGGTAAATTATGGAAAATTCCATTCACTACCAAGGGAAAATTATCATGCAGTTAATCAGCGATGAAATCAGAGGTTATCTTTCCGGCGGATCATGGATTCGCAAGATGTTTGAAGCCGGAATCGAACTCAAGAAGAAATACGGTCAAGACAACGTTTACGACTTCAGTCTGGGCAATCCC
>JAISIP010000129.1 GCA_031261965.1 Victivallales bacterium
CTGCGCAACTTTGATTACCGGAATTTTAAGTGCCAATGCCGGAAAAATCGTAAATATATTAAACGCTGTAAATTTTTCCCGCCCGTCCACAAACGAAATCCCCGACGCATCGAGCCAACAGTCGCATTTTGCGATTTTACCAAGTCCCCCGAAACGACGGCACGGCAGATGCAACCGAAGGCAAACCCCGGCAAATATCGCGTCAAAAAGGCGAAAGACCACCTTTTTCGGACTGCCGTCAAGTAATTCCACATTGGTAAAATCCTTGACCAACTTGCGGTCGGCAGCCGGATAATATGACAAAATATAAAATTTCGCCCCGGAGTCGCGTTCGCGTATGTTTTGAATCAGTGCTTCGGTCATTCCCGACGCGCCTTTGTTGCCTGAGAGCGCAACCCCGCTGATCAAATATGTTTTTGAAGCCGTCTTAGACAATTTCTTCCTCCCCGGTTTTGCTTTTGAAAACAATCCGATAAACAAAATAGCGGATGGCAAAGATCATCACGCTCACCGCCGGAATCATACACATTACAATTGCCTGTTTCAGCCACATAGAGAGATCTTCATTTTGCTCCAGGCGTTTAGCCAGATATTTCGCGCCAACTACCACTAAGAAATAATCGAGCAGCTTAAACACCATAACCGACCCGGCAAAAACAAAAAAACCTTTGACATGCGCTTTGAAGCCATTGAGTTTGCGCCGAAACGTGATATGCGAGTGGTACATGTAGGCAAAAAAGAGAATAACCACTTGAGCTCCAAGGTAAGCAAAATCTACCGTCCAGCCCAAAAAAAGAAAAATCGAAGTAGATGCCATTTTGACCAATATGCCGCAACCGCAACCACCGACATATCGGATCAATTCAAAAATCCGGCTCCGGGAGATCATTGAATTTTCCTTTCAATGGAATCCTCTTTTTTGTAGCTCGCCTTACGCTGACGATACTGAATATCCTCTAAAAGCTGTCGGTTGACCGAGAGCAGATCGGCCATAAACGCCAACATGCCCAACACCGCACCGGTTAACATAAGCACAGCCGCGAGAATCAACGATTGCATCATCCCCTGCCCGTTACCGGCAAGATAGCGAATCAAAAATCGGCAACCGATCAAAAATCCCGCTAAAAAAGAGACAGTCCCGAGCGAAAAGAAAAACTTGAACGGTCGATAAACCACAAAAATGCGAATCATGGTAAATAAAGAGCGTGAAATATAGCGGGGGATGCTCTTAACCAACCGCGACGGTCTAAGATCGGCGTTTACCCGTACCGGGACGCAGGCGATATTCAGATTTTTGTACCCCGCCTGAATGATAGTTTCAAGCGTGTAAGTATAGCGGTTGAACACATTCATGCGCATCGCCGCATCGCGATTTAGTGCCCTGAATCCGCTCGGAGCATCCTCAACACAAGTCCCGGAAATTTGTCGTACCACGCTGCTTCCGAGCTTTTGCAAGAGTTTTTTAACCGGCGAGAAATGTTCAATCCCGGCAATCGGGCGGGTGCCGATTACATATTGCGCCTTGCCTTCAAGAATCGGAGCGATCAATGCCGGAATGTCGGCGGCGCAATATTGATTGTCGGCATCGGTGTTGACGATAATATCCGCGCCGAGACTCAGCGCGGTGTGCAACCCGGTCATAAAAGCCTGCGCCAAACCGAGGTTGGTGTGATGACGCGCAATATGATCAACTCCGTTAGCCTTGGCAACTTCCACTGTTGAGTCTGACGAACCGTCGTCAATTACGAGGATTTCGACTTTGTCTATGCCGGGAATCTCACGCGGAAGTTCGGCAAGTGCTACAGATAGCGTTTCCGCCTCGTTGTAACAGGGAATCTGGATAATAAGCTTCAACTTTTTCTCCCAGTGATAATGCGATAATTTTAGTAGAGGGTGTCTCTAAAATATATCACAAAAATCCATTCATTTCAAATCGGCGACAGAGTTTGAATACGCACCATTAAAAAAATCACCACGCCGAGAATTCCGAGTATCGCAAGAATGATGCAAAGCAAGATAAAAAAGTCCTTGCCGGATTTTCGGCGGTGCTCCGAGCGGATAATTTCATGAATCATCGTGTCGGAATCATCTTTTGTCATCGTGTTTTGAGCAACGAGAAAATCCCTGATTTCCTGCCAACTTTCAGGGCGTCCGTCCGGGTCTTTGCACATAAGCTTTTCGACAAATGCGACCAATTTTAAATCCAAATCCGGGTTGCGTTCAAGCAACGGTTGCGGGGTCGTGTAAAGATGTTGCTCCAATACTCTTTGCGGATTGCCGACAAATGGCGGAGAGCCGCACAATAATTCGTAAAGCATAATGCCAAAACTATAAATATCGCTTTTAAATCTTTGTTCAAGTTTCTCGCCTTGAATCACTTCCGGGGCGGCGTACAGCGGTGTTGCCATAACATCGTCGCTATATTTGCTCCCCGTGACCCGCGCCAATCCGAGGTCTGCTAATTTCAGCTCCCCGGTTTCGCGGGCGATTAGAAGATTGCCCGGCTTGATGTCTCCGTGAGTCATATGGTGAACGCTCCACGCATATTCAAGTGCCTCGGCAAGTTCGATCGAAAGCCGAAAAATCAGATTGAGCGTCAACTTCTCCGGATTTTTGCGTCGCACATCTTCCAGCGATGGACCCAGTACCAGCTCCATGGCGAAGTAATAGTAACCTTCTGCGGTCGGTCCGGCATCGTAAGCCTGCACGATATAGGGGTGGTCAAGCCGCGCCGCGCAACGCGCTTCACGCAAGAAATTTTCCACATAGCCGGGTTCGGCGGCAAGTTCAGGAAACAGCACCTTGAGCGCAACTTCGCGATCGAGGGATTCTTGCCGGGCAAGATACACCACTCCGTTGTTGCCACGTCCTAACTCGGACTCTATCCGATACCCGGCCAAGACGGTTCCAACCGGAATTTGTATGCATTGAATCGGCATTGATTTTGTATCTCCAGTGTTAGGATATTCCTAAATTTAGCACAATCTCATCCTTTTTACAAATCCAACTTGCTTTATGTGGAAAATTATTCCTTTACGGTGTATGTTAACTAATCTCCAAACGAGGGTTTTATGCGCTTTTTTTTGTTTTTAATTTTTTTTCTGACCACGTTGTCCATTTCGGCAGGGACATTGTACTTGCAGGAGTCGGCACCGATATTTGAACGACCGTCTATGGATGCCAAGGTCTTGCGTACCCAGAAACCCGGCGTGATAGAAACTAAAGATAAAGCGTTCAGCGGATTTACCAACCGCCACCCCTTGGCGATTGCTCACACTTTTTACCCCCTGCCATCCGGCGAATTTATCTCGCCGGAGTTGCTCTGCGAACCGGGTCGCGACAATGAACTTGTAATAGTACAAACCTTGCCGCCTCAAACTCTTCGTATTTTTTGCACGTTCGTTTGCGGAGTTGCACTCACAGTTATGATTCTTCTGTTTTTGCGTCTGGGCAATCCTAAAAGCGTCAAGCAAGAGTCGTTACTTTTGATCGCCATACTCGTGCTGTTAAGAGTCTTTCTCTTGCTCAACACCCTTCTTGCCTGGTCGAACTTCGTCGCGGCGGCGGCGGACGAAAACGGCTATTTTGACGTTGCCACCGGAATGCTCGCCGGAGATTTTGCCACTCCATGGCGTTTTACCGTCGGGAATGGAATTCTCTATATCCCGTTTATTCTTATTTCCGGAGCAAAAAACTACTACGACATCGCGTTTGCATACTCTTACTTTTCCGGCTTTGTGCTTGCTCCTGGAGCGTTGGTTTTGGGTTTTCTGATCCTCCGCCGACTTGGATTTACCAATCTCAAAGCAGCGATTCCGATGCTTGTTTGGGCAGTGTTACCTTTCTTCTTTTTTCATATCGAGCTTTGGAACGGTAATATCTTTCAATCGCTTTTTACCACGCCGGGCGAAAGCCAGTGGTTTTTTTACGGTACGATCATCAATGCCGGATTCAACGCCATGAGCGACACTCCGAGTCTTTGCGCCGTACTCGGCTCAATCGCACTACTCTTATATATGCCCCCCAAACGGAGGTTTGTTCTTTTGTTGGGGTGTCTCTACGGCTTTGCTTGTTTATTGCGCATAAACAACATATTTTTTGCACCGTTACTTGCGTGGCTCGCTCTGGGTAAGTTCCCCGGAGTAATGCGCAACGCGAAATTGTTCGGTGAACTCTTCGCTTGCGCTGTTGTCGGATTTTTTGCCGTCTTCGGATTTCAGCTTTGGGTCAATTTTCATCAGTTCGGCAACGCGTTGACTTTTGGCTATATTTTGCACGCCACCGATCTGGCGGAAAATTTGCGTCCCAATGCCGGGTTTACTTTGCAAACTTTCCTGACCGGGCAGAATATCCGATTTCTCGCCGGGGCGAATCACACAATTTGGGTTCTCGGAATTTCAGGCATGTTATTGCTGAAAAATCCGAAATTGCGAATCACTTTCGCCCTCTGGGGCGTCCCGATAATCTATTTCTTTTTCGGTTACAGCCACACCGGGTGCGATGCCCGCCGCTTTATCGTTGTGACGTTGCCCGCCATGCTATCTTCATGTGTCGCGCTGGAATGCTGGAACACTATGTCCCGGCGCGAACTTGTCACAACTTTAAGTCTCTTTTGCGGAGCGACGCTTTTTACCATGCCATACCCTTGGAATGTGCCGATCCTTCCTTTTAATCTGCCGGTTGATTTGAAAAGCTATCTCTATATAATTCCAATCGCGCTATTTGTATGGGGAACACGTTTTATCTCTTTGGGGCGTTGGCAAAGCGGGTTGCTTTGCACACTCTATCCATTGCTGTTGCTTTTTGGTCACGCCTATTTATTCGCCATGCTTTTGGCGTTTATTCTCCTGCGTGCTTTATGCTCCAGGACTTTGTGGAGTACTCTAAATCTAAAGAAAGTTAACCATGCCCAAGAAAGATAACGCCGTTTATACACGCGGCTCGGTACAAGGTACCATGCTCAAAACCGGCTTTGCGATGCTGTCAGGTACGCTCGCCATGTCGGGTTACAATATCGCCGATACCTACTTTGTCGGTCAACTCGGCAAATCGCCGTTGGCGGCAATGGGGTTTACCTTCCCGGTCATTATGCTGATCGGCTGTCTCTTTCACGGACTTGCCTCCGGCGTTATGACCGTCTCGGCGCAGGCACTCGGCGGCGGTCGCAAAGAGAAGACCGCCCGATTAGTCACCTCCGGGATTTTGCTGATATTTTTCTTTTCGATCGCGCTTGCCCTGATCGGCACAAGTACCACCAGTTGGATTTTTGAACAATTCGGAGCTGAGGGCGAAACCCTCGAATTGGTCAAGGGTTATATGAACATCTGGTACTTCGGTTGCGCCACCGCCTCGCTCTCCATGACCGGCAACAATTTGCTTATCGCGACCGGGGACTCCAAAGTAGCCAGCGGCAT
>JAISIP010000208.1 GCA_031261965.1 Victivallales bacterium
ATCGGCGAACTTGGCTACGCGTTTTTGTTCAGGAACTACCGCCCGGAACAAGGCAAATGGCAGACCGCCGACCCCTTGGGTTACCCCGACGGTTGGAACAACTTAGCCTACGTCAATAACGGCGTAAGTTTTTTGATCGATTTTTTGGGATTAGCTCCTCGTAGTATCACTTCTGATGGAATAAAATATACATGGGACTGGGGAACATCGAAAATTAGCGGAGTTAATTTTATTCCGACTATTGAGGGAATAGGAATGGGAGATTCTGCATCCGTAACGTGGCAAGTAACGGTTAATTGGTCGTGTGTTTGTGATCATTGTTTAAATTGCCAATGTCAAGGCGGTAGTTTTACCCATTCCACCGACGTTACGGTCGATGTCATCTCTTGGATTGAGATGAAACTTGGTCCCAGTGTGGAAATTCCGACATTTAATTCTATTCTTAATGGCTTAGGGGAAATTGCAGCAAATCTGGTAAGCGGAGTTATCAGTATGCCTGTAATTGTTGATGGCACTGGCGTACGACACATAATTAACAGCAGACCAGCGAGTAATACTCCTTTAACCAATATGAAGCCGGTGGATCATATCTGTGAATAAATTACGAAGACCCGTATTTATCTTATTGGGCATTCTGTCTTGTTTGGGTGCTTGCTTTATAGTCAAAAGTATATATGACTTTAGGGTCATGCATATCTTTGAAAAAAACACATTATACACCTTGAACATTATCATAGATAAGGATGAATCTTTACACATTTTAAGCAAGTTAGGACAGGCTCAATACAATTATTATCCATATATCCACTGGATATTTCGCAACAATCCAACGGCACTTCAACAAGGTGTCGATGGATCTGTTAAAATAGGTAAATATCAGTTGGAGGAAATGAAAGACAGGGCTTATTATGATGAATGTGTGAAGTTCGCATATGATATTGGTATTCTTGATATTCTAAGAGAAGCCACCCATGCTCCTAAACATACCTACTCCGGATTTTTCCTAAATGGAGGAATTCACCCGCGATATAGTAATTTTTTCAATAATTTCACGTCACTGCATAGAGTAATACCATATCAAGTGCTAAGTTTGCTTGAAGAAGGTTCTCAAGATGAAGCTATCGACATTTTGGTATATTGGGGGAATGCTATTATGATGGTTTATCCTCAATATCCAAGATTGCCGGAATTGATTGAACACATAAGGACTAAATATCGATTGACGGACGAGAATACATTGATGTTAAATGAATTATTAGCAAGAGCATCGACTCCCAGGCACAAGGGCGAATCGGTGCGATTGGTAATTCCGCGTCGTGATTCCATGCAGGTGCGGAATACCACCTTTCGTGAATTGCAAATATTGAGAAATTCACTTTCTCCTGAAATTAAGAACCGGTTTATCACCGAATGCAGCGAATATCTATTGGAAAGGATTCGGCAATATCGTAAAAGTAACGATTGCGAAAAATATTTGGCTGCACTTGAATCATATTACGCGATTGTCTCGCTTAACCATGTGTACACCAATGAAGTATTGAAAAACGCTTTTTTGTTTTTTAACTCACCTCAAACGCCAACTGCATCGAGAGTGCAACTGTTGAATATACTAAAACAACGGCTACCTGTGGCGACTTCGGCAAATTTTAGAAAATATACCGACAACGGCGACGGCAATAGGGTTGTCCATTTTTCCAACAAATTGCTTTTTAATCGGTTCTGCATTTTAATAATGGAATTGTTGCTGGATGATAAATCATCAGAAGAAACCGATCGCATTTTTAAGCAGCAAATCAGCAAAATCTCCGAAGAGTTAAAAATCGAGACCTTTGACGCTGTCGCAAAGATTCAGGACAAAACCAAGGCGTTCTATTGGATTCTTAAGAACCCGATCGGAATTTTTGCTTGTGATCAAACCGAAATTGCCTATGAAGTTCAGAACAGTGCTTTTGAGGGAGTGACCCATTGAAAAACTATTTTAAAATAATTATCGTCTTGCTTGGTTGCGGTCGGCTCGGCGCGCTTTCGTTGCAAGATATTGCGCAAGTTGAAAATGAGTGGAAAAAAGCGCAATCATCTGCGATATTCGCGAACTTTGATTTACTTGAAAAATTTCAAAAAGCCACGCCAAATGAGTTGCGGGCAATAAATACGGAAATTTCAACCTATGAGCAACGCAAGTTTTACGGTCAATTCAGTCAATATATCCGAATAAAGATGCGTGAAAGTTACGCAAATGGCGATTTTCAAGAATATTTGTCCTTAATGAAAACTTATCTGCGGTTTTCTTATATGCCATTGACCGGCATTCGAGCCGAAAAAAATATGGTCATAGACGCGTTTAAAGTTTTTAACGCGCCTAAAAGTACCGGCATAATACGCCAAAACATCTTGGATTTACTGAAAAAACATCTTGCCATGCCGACAGCGGAGAATTATCGGGAATATCCCGGTAACGGCATGGTGTTTTTCGACAATCGGCTTCTCTTTAACCGTTTCGGGGTAATGGCAATGGAATTGTTGCTGCAAAACAAATCCATAGAAGAAACCGATCGCATTTTTAAGCAGCAAATCGGCAAAATCTCCGATGAGCTACAAATCAAAACACTTAATGCCGTTGTGGAAATGCGCGACGGCAACAAAGTTTTCTACTGGGTGATGTTATCGCCCGTGGGAGTATTTTTCTGCGACCAAACCACAATATGGGATAAATGCGAAAGTGGTCGCCCCGCGATTAAGCCTGCAAAGCCGGAGTAATTACAATGAAAAGATTGCCTCTTTACCAGAATTTGTGGGCGAACTTCGGTTCTGGGAGTTCGCCAAGTTGGTGATATAAGCAGATTTTCGCAGTTATTTTTTCTTGGGCAAAAAATGTTTCACGCTTATTACAAGGGGCGGCACGGTTGGCATTATGAAATGTCGGCAAACTCAAGGGGAGAGGCGGAAAGCCGCTCCGGCGGGGAGGGTAAGCAAGTGCCGAAAATAGGGATTATTTTTCCGTCCCCAAATATAGTTGGAGAGTTCGATCGATTTATTTACCGGAAACCCCGCTTTGACAACGGTGCGGAAAAATTGTTCACGCCCGGTTTCCGGGTCGGGGGCTGGCAAATGTTCCAACCGCCGCAAAAGAAACGGGTCATGCAACCAACCCCGGGCGCACATGATTCCGGCAGCCTGGGGCAATCGTTTCAGCAAAGATTCGGAATCATCAGGAGTATTCACATCGCCATTTAGGATAACGGGGACATTTTCAGCTAATTCGATCGCACGCTTCAAACGCTCCTCCCGACCATCGACTCCGGCATATTGCTCCTTTACGGTGCGATAGTGTATGAAGAATTTGCCGACACACCCGGAGGCGACAAGGCGCGGTAAAAAAAGTTCCTGTTCGCCGGGGTCGCTCCAGCCGGTGCGAATTTTTACCGAAAGCTCCAGGTCGCCAATCGCGTTTTTGACCGTTTCGACTGTGCGAAGCATTCCGTCGATGTTGCGCAACGCTCCGCCCCCGGCCCCCCCCGAAGTGACTTGACGACTCGGGCAACCGAAATTCAAATTAAAGGCATTTACCCCTAATTGCGACAGAGTTTGGGCGGTCATCGCCATCGCCTCAGGCGAGACTCCCATAAGCTGAACTGTAACCGGCAATTCCCCGCCAAAAGGGGCGAGAAACGCCTTGAGTGTTTTGGGTTTCGGCGCATCGGCGTTGACGCGAAAAAACGGGGTCATCCAACGCTTGACCAGGTGTAATGAAGTTGCCGCTTCGAGCAATTCCGGGGTCATTACCCCTTCCATCGGTCCGAGCCAGAATTCGGGATTGCCCATTAAAGCATGCGTCCGAATTCTGCCGCTTTTGCCGTGCGGCGGTGGTCGGCTTTAAAAACCCTGGGGTCGGAGCAATTGTCGAAATAGAGAAACAGTGGCGAAGGTGCTTCGACATAGGCGGC
>JAISIP010000032.1 GCA_031261965.1 Victivallales bacterium
GAAAAGAGCGTGGCGGGTCTTTATCGCGTTCACCCCGCACCCGACCCGGAGAAAATCGAGGAGTTCACCGCGATTATGCAAGAGTCGTTTGGATTGACCCCGGGGGATCTTTCCGAACGCAAAAATTGCAATGCGTTTTTAAACGGCTTGCCGGACAATGCCCGTAAGCCGGTGATCTTAAGTTTGCTTTTGCGTTCGATGCCGCGGGCGTATTATTTAGAGAAACCCGCATTGCATTTCGGCTTGGGCAAGGGGAGATATGTCCACTTTACCAGCCCGATCAGACGTTACCCCGATCTGATTGTGCATCAGCAGCTTTGGAATCTTGACACCAAGTCGCGTACCCGAAATGTTTCGACTATGAACCGCATTGCCTCGGATTGTTCCGCCAAAGAAGAAAACAACGACGCCGCCTATTTCGCCGCCAACGATCGCTTGAAATTGCGTTATTTGGAGGAAAAACTGGAATCCGGTGGCGAAAACTTCTACGAAGGTGTCATAGTCAAGGTAGTTTCGGGCGGACTTTTGGTCGATGTCCGAGAGCTGGGCATGTACGGCTTTGTCGAACGTGAACATTTGCCGGGTGAATATCGCCGCAGCGATTTCGGATTCCGCGAAGAACGCGGTCACAAGAGTTACAAGCCCGGCGACTTTATCTATTTGCGGCTTAGCCATATTGATTTCGCCCGCGGCAGCGCGTTATTTGTCCCTGCCGGAATGGCAAACTAAGCTCTTAGTTTGCGTTATTCGCCCTGAAGGTGTATATTTGACGTTGTAAAATATCAGATACCTCTAAAAACTGGAAACTTGGCTGAAAATCGCACCTCCAAATCATGAATCTGCTGATTTTTAGCAAAACATAGTTTTTAGAGATACCCGACAGGGCGATAGCGATGGACGAAAAGCAACTTGAAAAATGGGCAATTGAGTGGATCGGTAAAAATGTCGATCCGTATTGTTATTGCTATCACCATATCGATCATGTGCGTATGTTTGTCGCCGATGTGACCGAGTTTGGTCGCGCCTCCCATGTTTCGGATGAAGAGCTGTCTTTGTTGCGTAGTGCCGGATGGTTGCACGATGTCGGTTATGCGCTTGACCCGAAATTTCACGAGGAAAAGTCGGCTTGTGTGGCGCAAAAGCTGCTGGGCAATTTTGGTTATACTTCAGAAGAAATTCAGCAAATTGTTGAGTTGATTTTAGCGACTCGCTTGACCGCTGTTCCGAAAAATTTACCCGAAAAACTCATGCGCGACGCGGACTTGGGGTGGTTGGGCGGTGATGATTTCGCCGGACACTTATCGCTGTTGCGCCTTGAGCTTGAGCGTAACGGGAAATCCTTTACCGATCTGGAATTTTGGCGTTTTGAAGCGGATTTTTTGAAAAATGTCGCTTATTTTTCTGTCGCCGCCGAGCAGTTGCGCGGTAAAGGGTTGATACGCAACCGCGCTTGGGTAGATGAGCAGTTACGCCAACTTGAGAATTCAAAGGGGGCCACGCGATGAGTGAAGAAGTAAAAATTTTAGAGGGTCGCGAAAGATACGAGTATATCAACCTTATCGCCGAAGGCGGCATGGGCAGGGTGTACAAAGCCCGCAAAATCGGGGTCGCCGGGTTTGAAAAGATCGTCGCGATAAAAATGTTGCTCAAAAAATTTTTGGACGACCCCGATTACGTGGCAAGTTTTATCGGCGAAGCGAAGCTGGTCGCCAATCTGATTCACGAAAACATCGTACAAATCTACCAGCTGGAGCGTTACAAAGGCGCGTATTACTTTGTGATTGAATATGTTGACGGTATGTCGCTGTATGATCTCATCCGTTTCCACGCGAAACTGAAAAGAACTCTGCCGCTTGAGCTGGCGGTCTTTATCGCCGGTCGCGTGGCGCGGGGATTGGCGTATGCGCATAGTCGTCGCGGGGCGGACGGTTCTTCGCTGGGGATTGTCCATTGTGATATTTGTCCGCACAACGTGCTTATAAATACCGAAGGTGTCCCCAAGATCACCGACTTTGGCATAGCACGAATGACATCGAAAAACGCGGTCGAAGGAAAAGTCGCCGGTAAACTTGCTTTTATGGCACCGGAGCAGGCGCGGTTTGAAGCGGTGGATTTCAGGGCGGATATTTATTCGCTGGGGATTGTGCTGTTTTATATGATCTCTGGAAAAATGGCACGCGATGTCAGTTTGTCTTCGACCGAACAACTTAAACAGGCGCAAGAGAACCGCATTGACTGGACGCGGTTGCCTGCTAACTTGCCCGAAGAGATTTTGAACATACTTTATAAAATGCTCGCAAGCGACCTGAATGAACGTTATGTCAATACCTCGGAGCTTGCCCGCGACTTGGAGTATTTTATCTACAAAGACGGTTACGGTCCGACCATTGTAACTTTGGCGGACTATATGAAAAAACTAATGCCGGGGCGACTGGGTGTCGAGTCTGAGCAAATCGATGAAATCGACGACGATGATCGCACTATGGTGTTAAATGCCAATCAATAAGGATGAATAAAAAATATGACTTTTACCGAAAAACTCAACCGCGCTTCCCAAGTTAATCGCAGCTTAATTTGCGTCGGTCTTGACCCTGAATTGACCAAATTGCCGGAGTGTGTCAGAGGCAAAAAAAACGCGCTTTATGAATTCAACCGTTCGATCATCGATGCGACCGCCGATTGGGTTTGCGCTTACAAGCCGCAGGCGGCATACTATGCCGGGCAAAACGCCGATGAAGATCTGAAGCTTACGATCGATTATATTCACGAACACGCGCCGCAAATCCCGGTGATTCTCGATGTGAAACGCGGCGATATTGGTTCTACTGCAAATATGTACGCCAAAGAGGCGTTTGAGCGTTATGGCGCGGACGCGGTGACGGTCAACCCGTATATGGGATTCGACACGCTCAAGCCGTTTCTTGACTATGCCGACAAGGGGGTGATTATCCTCTGCCGCACCTCGAACCCCAACTCCGGCGATTTGCAAAACCTGGTTTGTGACGGCAAGATGGTGTACGAGCATGTGGCGACTTTGGCGCGTGACAAATGGAATTACAATAACAATATCGCTTTGGTAATCGGCGCGACTTACCCTGAAGAGTTGCGGCATGTTCGCGATCTTTGCCCGGATATGCCGTTTCTCGTTCCGGGTGTCGGAGCTCAGGGCGGCGATGTCGAAAAGGTGGTCAAATTTGGTTGCGACAAGTCCGGATACGGCATAATAATCAACTCGTCGCGTGGTATTATTTACGCCGATTCGACCGAAAATTTTGCCGCCGGAGCCGGAAACGCCGCCCGGGAATTGCGCGATTTAGTGAACTCATTTCGCTGAACGGAAGAAAATATATGCATTCAAAAGTAAATTCAAAAATAAGTCAATCCGCGTTGCCGACCATTGCGATTGTCGGACGACCCAACGTGGGAAAATCTTCGCTGTTCAACGCGATTGTCGGGCGGCGGGTTTCAATTGTGCATGAAATGCCCGGCGTTACCCGCGACAGGGTGATTGCGCCGCTGGCACGCGGCAATCGCCGTTTCGGGTTGATCGACACCGGCGGACTGGGAATGCTCTCCGGCGAAAGTCGCCGTGTCGATCTCTGGGACAGCCGCATCGCCGGACAGGTGGAAATCGCCATAAAAGATGCCGATGTGCTGATTTTGGTCGTCAATGTGCAGGACGGGGTGGTAAATCTCGATGAAGAAGTAGCCCGCCGCATTAGGGAATCAGGAAAACCGATGTTGTTGGCGGCGAACAAGTGCGACAATCCGGCACTTGTGGATCAGTCGGTGGATTTTATGAAACTCGGATTCTCTGAAGTTTTTCCGATTTCGTGTTTGCACCGCAGTGGAATCAATGCACTGCTTGAGTCTGCTATGGCGCGACTTCCCAAAGGTGAATTTGAGCAAGCCGATGACGGGGAAACAACCAGTATCGCCCGAAAACTGAATATCGCGGTGGTGGGTCGCCCGAATGTCGGCAAATCCTCTTTGGTGAACGCATTACTCGGCGAAGAACGGGTGATGGTCAGCGATGTGGCGGGAACCACCCGTGACGCGATCGATGTCGATTTTCAGTTGCGTTTTCGCAATGCCGAGCATCCGGCGACCTTGGTAGATACCGCCGGGTTGCGCAAAACCGCAAAGGTCGATACCATCGTTGAATATTTCAGTGTAATGCGGGCAAAAAGTGCGATTGAACGCGCCGATTTGGTGCTTTTTGTGCTGGAGGCAAGTCCCGACGGGGTTACGGCGCAAGATCGCCGGATTGCCGGGCTGATTCAACAATCCGGGCGTGGCAGTGTGATTGTCGTAAATAAATTTGACATGTACAAAGATTCGCATTCGGTTAAACATTTGGAGTCCGAGATTCGCTATTCCCTGCCGGGTATGAGTTATGCGCCGCTGACCTTTGTCAGTGCCAAAGAGCACTGGAATTTTGACGCCTTGCTCGATCGAATCGCCGAAGTAATGGAACAGCTTGAGCTGAAGATTCCGACCGGGGTGTTAAACCGGGTGATTATGGATGCCTTTGAACATCACACCCCCCCGGTGGTCGGTGCCGCGCCGTTAAAGCTTTTTTACGCATCTATGGTGGGTATGACTCCGCCCCGGATTTTGCTGTTTGTAAACAATCCCAAGTATTGTGCCGACAACTATTTGGCATTTCTCAAAAATACGGTGCGACAGGCGTTTGACCTTACCGGTATGCCCATCGAAATTGAGTTGCGCGAGCGACCTAAAAAAGTCACGAGTATCCGCAGCGAACCGGGCGGCCCGCGTCGGCGGGGTACACGCAAGTCGGCAAGTCCGGCGACGGAATCCGGCACGATTGTCCCAAAAAAAGAGAAGAAAAATTCCGCACCAAAACGCGGCGCGGCTAAAAAAAGAGGTAAAAAATGAGTGATAAAGATTTGGAAATCAAACGCTTTATGGCGGCGAAAATTGAAGATGGCGAATCGCTTTCCGAAGTGCAAAAATTAGTGAACGAAAAGTTCAACACCACATACACCTTTATGGATATACGCATTCTTGCTTCTGAGCTTGAAAATATCGATTGGGGTTCTTTCGACCCTAAGCCGACGATTGACGCGGGTAAAGAGTCCGAAGAAGTCCTGCCTGAATCGCCGGCCGCAACTGTGGGGCAAACGGTGGTGGAGGTCAGCAAGCTGGTGCGTCCGGGTACGGCGTTATCCGGCACGGTCACGTTCCGCTCCGGGGCATCGGCGGAGTGGTATGTGGATTCTTACGGTCGTCTCGGCATAGAAAATTTGCGCGGCGAGCAGCCTTCCGAAGAAGATGTCCGCGATTTCCAGATCGAACTGCAAAAGCAACTTGGCGGTAAGTAAAACGGAAGCGTGAGACGGGAATTTTTTTGGATGAAAAAACCGCATAAAATTGCATTTATAACGCTCTTGACAGTGGGATTAGGTGCGATTTTATTGTTCTTTTTTCTGACCGGATCGTTTTTCTTGACCACGGTGGTGTTGCCGTTCGCAAGTCGGCAAGCCGGGGTGGATATTGCGGCGGAACGGGTTGAATGGTCATTATTCCGCTCCCGTCTGAGGCTGAATAATTTGTGCATCGGTTCGGCGGAACGCCCTGATTTTGTTGCCGAAAGTGCCGAGACGCGATATTCCCTTTGGGCGTTGACCGGCGGCGTGCTAAAACTCTCTGACGCAAAAATTACCCGGGCGAAATTGGTGCTGTACCATGATTATGACAATAATCGAATTGTCGTTCGCGAAAGAAATGTCACGGCTTTAGCTGCTCCAAAAGGACGTAAAACTACATTTTTAAAATCGCTGATGCTTGATTTAAATAGGATTGCTTTTGCCGATTCAAGCTTCAAACTGATTTTCGGCGACCCCGATGCGGGCAGTGCGATTGAGCTTTTCGGAATTGATCTTTTCGCCGATCGTTTTGCCGACAATCAACCTTTGCGACTTAAAGCCGCCGGAAATTTGCGACTTGCGTCCAGTCGTGCCAACCACATCGATACGGGAAAATTCCAGATTGAACTTGACGGCACGCCGGGGAAGAGTCTAATTCCGAAAACATTTAAAACCAAATGCTCATTTTCGGATCTGTTTGGTGTGATTAGTGGCGTACCGTTTAACGACGGAGCTATAAATGTCGCTTTTGAGGGCAATCTCGAATCGAATTCTTTGGAATTGAAAAATCTTGCGCTCACCCAATCGCAGGGGGGGACACACCAAAGCGATATGACTCTTTCGGGGCGTATCGGCTTTGCCCCGTTTGAGTTGCAAGCCAAGGTCGATACTTGCCAATTGTCGGAGGCGGTGACTTCGTTGCTGTTTGACCTTGGCTTCGGCTTCAATCCAGGTCGGGCGGTAGTACAGTACAACGGGAATTTTTTCTACGGCAAACGCAAACTCGTGGCTGAGGGGATGTTGCGGGTGGATCGCACGGGAGATGCGATTTTTGATTTGGAACGGATCTCGTTGCCGCCGTTGCAACTCGACGGGCAATACGATTTTATGGTCGATCTCGAAGATAGTACAATCGACTTGAAAAAATTTGCGATGACGCTGCAGGAAAAAGGCAATGAAAGTGCGGTTTTTCGGCTCAGACGACCGATTCGTTATTCTTGGCAAACCATAGAGCAACGCATTGCGGATCGTGCCGTGTTTGATCTGGAATGCCGGGCGTTTGACCTTAAACTGTTGCGGTTTTTATTTCCCGGCGATTCGGAGTTTCGATTTGACACCGGGACGTTAAGTGGGCGTATGCAGTTGACGCTCAAGCATAATCTTTCGGCGTTTTCACTGTTGGGAAGCGGCAGAATCAGCAATGGGATCTATCGCAGGGAAGATCGAAAAATTGCGCTGTCCGAAATTATTGCCGGGCTGGATGCGGAGCTAAGGCGCGATTTTCATTGGACACTGCGAAATCTGTCGTTGGCGTTGAAGAATCATGATATGGATCTTGGCAACGCAAATTTTTCAGGGGAGGGGAAGCTTACCGAGCGATCAGGGAATTTTTCCGGTCACATAGAAGGTTTGACTTCGGAATTGGCGGTTTTGCTTTTTCCCGCGCTGGAACCGTTGTCGCTGGAGTACCGCAGGCTCAAGCTGGGTACTGCCGAGGTGCAGTTTAAGCTCGAAAAAACCGCAAAAAAAGAACCTCTTTACTTACGGGAATTCACAGCGGGAATCAAGCAGGATAATCTTTGCACTCTGGAACTTAAGATCGACCCCTGTCAACTTGACGGAACAAGAATGTCACCGCAAAGTGAGTTAAAATTGCATTTAAATGGCGAATTCCCTATTTCCACGGTGAATTCATATCTAAGTAAGCCGATTCAATTTGAATCGGGCAAGGTAAAAGTCACCGCAAGCGGCGCAATTGCCGGAGATCGGGATTCGGCGATATTTTCCGGGGAACTTGCCTTTGATGAACTTGCTGCAAAAGTGCAAGACCGCGATATTCAGGGCATTTCGGCACAGTGTTCATTTTCATGCAATATGCCATCGAAAAAGCGGATAGAATTTCGCACGCTGAATTTTTATTTACGCTGTTTCGGCAAACCGGCGTTGCGATTGGAGTGTCCGGGCAGTTGGGATCTCGACCGGGACAATTATTCCGGCGAATGGGCGATTCGCTACTTAAACGAGCAATTATTGAATTTGCCCGTTCCCGGGATGGTTTCCGAAGCGCAGTTGTCGGGATATTTTCAGGTGGCTGCCGGAAATAATTTTCAGGTGTTGCGTGCTTCCGGATCGCTCAATTTGGAGAAACTAATTGTATCAAAGTACCCCGGTACGGTTTACTCCGGCGCGTTTTCGCTGATGAGCGAAAAAGACCTCCGCAAATTGGCGGTGCGTCATTTGACCGCCAATCTGAAGCAAAATAAGGAGCGGCTTTTTGATTTGACCGGCGAAGGTCAAGTTGATCTTTCCTCACCGGCGGGGGCAGTCACCGTTCAGTTGGCTTCAACGACAATCAATGCGGGTAAACTCTTATCGATGTTTTCGACCTATGCTAAAGGCGAAACGGCAAGCTTAAACAACAGAGCGGGTGACAATTCAAGTGATAATTCAAACGTGAATCCCGAATCGGCGATTCCGAAACTGAATTTCGGGCAGCGACCAATGGACATCGGTTGCCATTTGCAGGATATTCGATTTACTCCGAAGCTTGCGGTGGATTTAGATACGCGTATTCGGCTTCAGCCGGATTCATTTCTCACAGATCATTTGCTTTTGCAAATCAATAACGCCCGTTACAACGGGCAAATCACCGGGGCAAATACCGCCGGAGGCATTCTTTTTGGCGTTGAATTGCACGGGGGCGAAGTACTCTTTTTGCCCCCGCTTTTGGAGTTGATCGTGGGCAACTCCCAGCAGGGTGTCGATGGAACGTTGCGGGATCTAAATTTAAAGCTGCGTTTTCTGGAAAACGGCGATGTGGATTCATATCTGAAGACTATGACCGGCTCGTTGATGATGAACTTCAGAAATCTGGAGATCCCCGGCAACGTAACCGCCGGTCCGTTTGGTCGGCTTTTGCTATTTCCCGTTGAATTGACCGGGCAGTTGAACTCCCTGCTGCCGGAGGAACTTGCGGCGTGGAAAGATAGCGTCATAAGCAGCGACGAGTTAAAGAAACAACTCAAAACCATTCAGCTCGATGAGGGAAGTGTACGTTTACACGCCAATGCCGGTAAAGTTCGCGTCAATGAGTGTGTGTTTTGGGGCGATTGGGTCAGTCGTCTTGCGTTTTTTGGTGATTTTGACTTGGCGCGAGGGCAAAAACTCAATCTCACGTCTCGGCTTACGGTAGGCGGGGTTCAAACGGTGATTCCGATCGAAGGCACGCTGAATAATCCGTCCGTGCGTATGGAATCGATCGCCAGTGGTTCGCTCGGCGAATTGCTGAAAAAAATCAAGGAGTTGAATCTGATCGGCACTTCGGCCGACCCGTCGAACCCGAATAAGATTGAACCGGTCATTTTGATCGACAAATTGCCGAGTGCCGGGACAATTAAAGAACTTCAAGAATTATTCAAACAACTTTGGAAAAATTGACGATATGGAACTGTTTGACACGCATTTTCACTATTACGGCGAGACATCGCCGGGGGAATATTTTCGCAACATTATGACCGCCGCTGCCGTTCCGCCGCAGAGTCTTGCCGGAGTGCCGGATAAACTATATTTAATGGCGGCAGGCGGGGATTATCTCGAAAGTTGTCGTTCGCGGGAATTTGCGCAAGTGATTGAAACGGCATATTTTGCCGCCGGAGTACACCCGCATAATGCGGAGAAGTTTTTTGCTGAAGCAAATGATTTTACCGAGTTCAAATCCCACCCCAAGCTCAAAGCACTCGGCGAACTCGGGCTGGATTATTTTTATGAGCATTCAAGCCGCGAAGCGCAAAAGAAGATGTTTGAACATTTTCTCAATATCGCATTGGCATGGGATCTGCCCGCAATAGTCCACTTGCGCGACCGCGAATCGGTGTGGGATGCGTATGAAGACGGCTATAATTTGCTTGATAAATTTGCCCGAAATGGCGGTCGCTTTGTGGTTCATTGCTTCTCCGGCACGCCGATGTGGGCGGAAAAATTTCTTGAAATAGGCGCATATCTCGGAGTGACCGGCATAGTTACGTTTAATCGAGCGCAAAACATTCGCGAAGCTTTGGCGGTGATTCCCGACGAGCGATTGTTGATCGAGACCGATTCCCCGTATCTCGCGCCGGTACCGCATCGCGGCAGTGAAAATAATCCGGGATTCTTGGCGTTGATCGCGGCATATATCGCCAAAGAGCGTCAAAGCGAAATTGAAACAATTGCAAAACTCACTACCGCAAACGCAATGCGCTTTTACAACATTGGAGAGGAGGAACGGTGAGTAGATTTTACCCCGGCGCGTTGACTTGCGCGGAAAATGCGGTCAACGCCGATGAAATAATAATTCCGCTTTGCGCGAAGAATCAAGTCGCGCTTTTGGAAGATCGACTGCCCCGCGCCTCGGAGTGGCAAATAAAATGTGAACGCATGTATATCGGTCGGATTGATAATGCGAAGTGTTCGCTGATCGACCTCGGCGAAGAAGATCCTCCGAAACCGTTGCAAAAATGCGAGATTAGAACCGCATTGATGTTATTGAGTCAATCCGAGCAAATCGCGCTGTGCCGGGCGCGTGTTTTGTCGTTTTGGCGGCGCAATCGCGAATTTTGCGGAGCGTGCGGACACAAATTGACGAATTTGACCGAAGAGTGTGCACGCAAATGTTCTGAGTGCGGTGCGGTGTTTTATCCGCAAATTTCTCCGGCGGTGATCGTGGCGATTACCGATGCCGAGGGCAGATTGTTGCTTGCACACAACCGCAAGTTCAAAGCCGGCGTTTACAGTCTTATCGCGGGTTTCGTCGAGCCGGGCGAATCAATGGAGTCGGCGGTGCGGCGTGAAATTCGCGAAGAGGTGGGCTGCGAAGTTGAGAATATCCGCTATGTGGAGAGCCAAAGCTGGCCGTTCCCGGATGCGTTGATGGTTGGGTTTACGGCGGAATACGCCGGTGGCGAAATCTGCCCGGACGGAGCGGAAATCGCCGATGTTCGTTTTTGCACCCCCGACGATCTGCCGGAGATTCCCGCGTTTGGCTCAATTGCACGTAAACTTATCGATCAATGGAAACAAGGAACCTTATAATGATAAATGAACTTTTGTGTTATCGAATCGCACTTGGCATTGCCGGGGTTTTGGGAGTTGGCTTGACTGTTTGGACTGTTCGGCTTGCACCCGGTAATCTTGAACGTTTTGAATCGTGGCCGCGGGCGAAAGCACCCGGCATGATTATCGGGTGGATCGTATTGGCACTTTGCGTGCCGCATGCGGCGGTGGTTTCTCCGGGGTTTTTGATTCCGCTGTTGTGGCCGTTGGCGATAGGCGTGCCGATTTTAGGATACTTTTTTGTGGATTATCCCCTGTCGCGTGCGCTGGGCGGAGCGGCGATTTTGGGGGCTTATTACTTAGTGCATAAGAGCTTTGAGTTGCACACCCCTATGTTTGGCGTAATTGCACTGTTAAGTTGGATTTTAGGGATCGCCGGAATATGGATTTCGGGCAAGCCGTGTGCATTGCGCGATTGGATAAGGCTTTGTTCGCGTTCGCGTTTCTGGAAGTTTGCCAGTGCCGGATTTTTTGCGATTATGACGCTCGCTCTCTGGTGGGGTGCGGCATTGACCCGTGGAGAGTGACCATGACGAATTTCAAGCTTTCCGCATATGCCGCATCGTGCGGTGTCGCCGACCCGCTCGGATTTGCCGCAAAGTGCGACATTTTACGCGATATTATCTTAGAAGCCAATCAAACTATGAATTTGACCCGAATCACCGAGCCGGAGGAATTTGCCATTAAACATGTTGCCGATTCACTCTCGATCGCCAGGGAATTCCCCGAATTGACCACTGAATACCTCAAGATCGCGGACATAGGTTGCGGCGCGGGATTCCCGACGCTGGTGTTGGCGATGGCGTTCCCGAATTTGCGGTTTACGGCGATTGATTCCACCGGCAAAAAAATCGCATTTGTCGAACGCGCCGCCATCGAATTGGGATTGCGAAACGTAAAAACGAGAAACGGGCGCAGTGTGGAGCTAAACCGTCTGCCGGAAATCAAACACCAGTTTGATATAGTGACGGCACGGGCGGTGGGGACAGCACCGATAATCTACCTTGATGCGTGCGATTTTGTCAAGCGCAAGACCGGGAAATTTATTCTGTACAAAACGCCTCAGCAGCTCGAATCAGAGCTTCCGGCGTTGGAACTTGCCTGCAAAAAGCTGCCGATTTCCTGGCATACTACCAAGAGTTTTGAGTTGCCCAACGGGGCAGGGACACGACTGTTTTTGTATTCCACTGTGGAGTCCGCGTCAAGAGCAATTAGCTCTCAAGGCTACCTCTAAAAACTGGAAGCTTGGCTAAAAATCGCATCTCGTATTCGTATGTGCGACCTTGCGCGTATCTGGTTAACTCTATGTTAGCCAAATGCTTGCAAAATCGCACCTCCAAATCACGACTCTATCGATTTTTTAACTCAAGCCAGTTTTTGGAGATACCCTCGAGCCAGTTTTTAGCGATACCCTTAAATGGTCAGGGATTTTGCGAAGTCGGAGAGTGAATTGTCCCGCGCCCCCATAATTACAACGACATCGCCTTGGCTCGGCACCATCCTCAGGAAAATTGCGAGAGAAGCGCGATCGGGGAAGACCATAAATTTTTCGGGTTTACTGCTTTTGCTTTTCCAGTCGATAGTCACATCTTGAGCGTTGGGAGTAAAGCTTGAGGTTCCGCCGGCGTAAAATGGCTCAAGCAGGATAAATCGATCTTGGCGGGTTAGAAATTTATTCAAATAGGCGAACAATTGATCGCGCATAAAGCCAAACGGTTTGTAACCGTGCGGCTGAAAAACCGCATAAATATTGCCGGGGGTGATTTCGCGTATCGCCTTGAGGCAAGATAGAATCTTCTCCGGGTTATGGGCGTAATCGTCATATACAATGGCGCCTTTGGCGGTTTTTCCGGCAAGGTCGTTGCGTCTCCAGACACCGTCGAAACGCTCCAGAGCTGCAAGAATTTTATCGTCGGGTGCGATTTTGAGCATGTCGAGCAGTGCGTATACCGCCAGGGCGTTCAATGCGGTGTGGAATCCGATTTGAGGCAGTACGAGTCGCTTTTTTCCGGTGAATTCGGTCAAAAACGTTGCGTTTTCAACCCGGTAATCGGTAATGGCGTAACGTGAATTCAACCGTGCTTTGGCATCGAAAACCCGAATATTTAAATGCGACGGTAAATCGGATTTAAGTGCTTCATAGACTTCACGCTCCAAAACCGCGCCTTTCTTCACCTGGCGCAAGAATTCACTAAAAACTCTGACTAACTCTTGACGGTCATAGTGATCGGTTCCCAAATTTAAAACGATTGCGTAATCGGGAAAATAGCGCAACAAACTTTTGTCGCTTTCATCGGCTTCAAAGACAAAATAATCTTTTTTGCCGGGGCGGTAATTGCCGGCGAGAGATTCGCTGTGAAAGCGTTTGGAAAGTGCGCCGTTGAGGCAACACGGGTCAACTCCAAGATTGGTCAGTGCCTCGGCGAGATAAGCTGTAACGCTGCTTTTACCGCAACTCCCGGTGACTGCAATAGAGTGCGTGAAATTGCACTTTTCGATAATTCGGGTTAAGAGTTCGGCACGGTGAAGTCGCCGAATCCCTTTCCCGGCGACGAGGTCGGGATTGTCTTCTTCAATTGCGGTGGAGTAAACCAGCGCGTCGGGGACGGTATCGGCGATATACGAGCCGTCTTGAGGATAAATCTTAATATCCATGTGTTGCAAGGCATTGATAATGCGAGAATTTTCGGGGCGATGCGCGTCCCGGTCGCTGCCGCTTACGCCTATGCCGTGTTCTTTGCACATAGCGGCAAGTCCGCTCATGCCGACTCCGCCAATGCCGATAAAATGCAGTTGCTTCATATGTTTGATTTGCCTTTGGTGTTTACTGTCGATAGTGTCGGGTCGGGAGGGATGTTCATATGGCGCAATACCCGCTCCGCCACCCGTCTGAAGGTGGGGGCAGCCACGGTTGAAGCAAAGTATTTTCCCTTGGGGTCGTCCATGGTAATGAGCATGACGAATGCCGGGTCGCGGGCAGGGACGAATCCGACGAAACTGGAAAAGTATTTGCCCGGCACGTAACCGACGTTGGCGATGTACTTCCGGCTGGTTCCGGTCTTGCCGGCGACTTCATATCCCGGAACTGACGCCGCCGTGGCGGTACCGCCGGTTTGAGTGACCTTAATCATCATCTCGATCAGTTCTTTTTGCTTTTCGGGGTGGTCGAACATTTGAATGGGGGCTTTGAAGGGGATTTTTTCCACCGTCCCGGTAGCGGGGTCTTCGACGCGATCGACCAGCCTGAGTTGCGGCAACTTGCCGTTATTTGCCAACGCGCAGTAGGCGCGAATCATTTGCAAAGGGGTAACGCGAACGGAATATCCGATCGGAATACGGGTGATCGACAATCCGTTCCAAGTCGAAGGCGGAGGCAGCAACCCTCGGTTTTCGGTGCGAAACGGCAAATTGGTTTTTTCGCCGAAACCGAACATCTTAAGTGCCTGATACACCTTGTCCTGACCGAGCAACAGGGCGATCTTCGCCGTTCCGATATTGCTTGATTTTTGAATTACTTTTTCAACGGACATTTTGCCGTAGTCGTGCGTGTCGGAAAGCGGTTTGCCCAGATAAATCCATCTGCCCTTTTCGCCGTCGATTTCGGTTTCGGAGTTAACGACTCCCCAGTCGAGAGCTTTGCCGATGGTGAACGGTTTGATGATTGAACCGGGTTCCATGCCGTCTTCGGCGATTCGGGTGCGACCTGCCGCGTTGGTGTAGGTGGAGCGATCGTTGGGGTCGAAGCTGGGGCGTTGCGCCAACGCCAAGACATTGCCGGTTTTGGGGTCAACGATCGCGGCGTAGAGGGTTTGAGGTTTCCATTCTGCAAATGAAACGTCAAGTTCTTCTTCGAGAATGGATTGAATCGGTTCACTGATTGTGAGGTAAATGTTGCGTCCGTCACGCGCCTGTTTTGAGATGTGCGAGCCGTATAACAGCGGGCGACCGATTCGGTCGCGTTCATAGGTTTCACTCCCTAATTGGGCGGTCATTTGCTTGTCAAAATACTTTTCCAAACCGGCTTGCGCCACATCGCTCTCGTCAACCACGTTGGTAAAGCCCAGCACATTGGAAAGCAATCTGCCTTTGGGGTAAGTTCGCATATACGCATCTTCGTAAAAAAGTGCCGAAATGCGGTTGATTCTGGTGATTTCTTTCAGTTCGGCGGCTTTTTCGAGCGAGATGCCGCGGGCGATTGGCGCATAGCGGTTGGGGACGGTTTCCACTTCGCCGTCGGGGTTGCTTCTTTGCCGGGTAGGGTTGAGTTTTTGATAAAATTCCAGCCGGGAAGTTTCTGGAAATTGACGCGCTAAGATATGTGATAAGCGTTGACGTTGCGTATCGTTTTTCAGGTGTGAAGGATCGACACTGACGTGAACGCAGGGAATGTTGCTTACCAGAAGATTTCCGTGAAAATCAAAAATTTCTCCGCGCTTGCCGGAGGTGACTCTTGTAGTCGTGTAGCGTTCCCGTGCCTTATTGAGATAGTATTCGTGGTCGAGTACCTGAATAAAATATAAACGAATCGCCAGAGCGATAGCTACCGGAGTGAATAAAACGATAATCCAGCGAATTCGTTTGCGTATTTTATCATTTGTACTTTGCACGGCGTTTTGCTACATTAGTTGTGTCGGTCATTGGCACGTCGCACCGAACGCGCCGAAGCGACTGACGCAAGCGGAATCATCTCTGCCTGACGTGGCGAAAGCAACGCCATACGGCTGACTTGCCCCGGACTGGGTTCGTGCAAACCGAGCTGAAACTGTTCAATTTTAGCGCGAATGTGTTCCCAGCGTGAAAGTTGTTCCCTACGGATGCGTAGTTGAGCGATTTCACGATTGGTCTGTTCCAACTGTTTTACGGTCTGGCGGATTGAACGGTCGGTTTCCGAAATCCGTTGATTCAAATAAATGTACATATTTAAACATAAGGCGATCACCACCAGCAACGCGGCGAATTTCAACAACGCCGTGAGTCTTGTTCCAAGTGAGACACCTGAGCGATGGGTGATTTTGCGCTGCTTTCTTAGTGTTCCAGATTGAATATTCATTGATCCCTCCCACTCCTGTTATCTATCGGTAAATTAAAAAAATAATGTCAAGTGATAATTTTCTCTGCGACCCGAAGTTTTGCCGGGGCGCTGCGTCGATTTTGCTCCAACTCAGCTGTTGACGCAGTAACAGCTTTGCGTGTAACGATTTTCAAGGTCTGAACTTTGCTGCAAGTACAGATCGGCAACCCCGGCGGACAAACGCAACTGGCGGCTTCATCGCGGAAAAAATTCTTCACAATCCGATCTTCGAGCGAATGAAAGCAAATCACCGCGATTCGTCCGCTTTTTTGCAACAGTTTGGTCGCAAGGGGCAAACTTTGCGACAGTTCGTTCAATTCATCGTTCACCGCGATTCTCAACGCCTGAAACGGCAAAGTCGGCGAGGGCAAATGCCCGGCGCGACTTTTACCGAGAACATCGTCGCAGAGCTCCGCGAAATCGTTGGTAAGCGCGAATGGCTTTGCCTCCCGTTGCTTTACAATAGCTTCGGCGATTTTTCGGGATTTGGCGACTTCGCCGTATACACGCATGATATATTCCAACTCTTTTTCGCTTGCGGTGTTAAGCAATCGGCTTGCGGTCAAACTTGAACGCTGATCCATACGCATATCCAAAGGACCGACCTTTCGCCACGAAAATCCCCGTTCGGGGTGATCGATTTGCGGCGAAGAAACCCCGATGTCCAGTAAGATTCCGTCCACTTTATCCCAGCTTATCTGACGTGCTTTTTGAGTCATCTCCGAATAGTTGCCGCGAATCAGAGTGACGCGTTCTTTGGCAAAGGCGAGTGTTTCGGCGGCCTTTTTGAGAGCTGACTCATCGCGATCGATACCAAGGAGTTCAAGCCGAGGATAACGTTCAAGCAACATCGCGCTGTGACCTCCCCCGCCGACGGTTCCGTCGATCAGGCGACTCGGACGATCCGACGGAAAAGTCAGATACTTCAACACTGCTTCTTTGAGTACCGGGATATGTTCAAAAGCTTCGGCCATTTTATTCTTTGTCCTTTTTGCTGATTGCTTCCGCCAAAAGTGCGGCAATACCGTCGCCCTCGTCGCTGACCTTTTGAATTTCGTCTAAGTACATGTTCAACGTCGCCTCGTCGTCCGGAAGCTGCCAGTTTTCCGGCGACGAAATTCTTATATGAGTCACCGCTCCGATGAGTTTGAGCTGATTTTTAACGCTTATTTCATCGAGCATTTTCCGATCCAGTGCAATGCGTCCCTGCTTATCGCAACGACATTGCCGGGAGCGTGAGCCCAGATACGCCAGAGCCATTTGCATTTTGGGGTTGGCGATTGCCAACTTGGTTGCTTTTTGAACGAAGTCGAGGAAGGTTTTGATCGGCAAAAGTACGAGTGCTTTGCCGCGGGCGGGGATCATCACCAATTCGGTCGGTCCGTCCGGGTTGCGCCAATCGCTTGGGAATGTGACGCGGCATTGAGCGTCCAACCCGTGGTCGAACTCCCCCAAGTACAATCCAGAAAATGATCCAGTTGCCGCCATTTGTTTACCTAAATGCCCCTAATTAAACCTATCTGCTCCTATTTTACCTCTTATTTTCCACTTTTCAACCCTAAAATGAAAAAATTTTGCATTTTTTTTTGAAATTAGGGCTATTTAAGCTGTTTTTTGCAAAAAATGGTGATTTTAAGTGGATTTTTTGGAAAGTGAATCAGGTCTGCGCAAAAAAATGTTTTTTTGTGATTATCTATCGGGATAAAAGTGGCAAAACTCCTATGCCAATGATATGTTATAGAAAATTAAAAAGTAGGGTATCTCTAAAAACTCACCTTGAGTTACAAAATTGGCAGATTCGCAATTTTAGCCAAGTTTCCGGTTTTTAGAGATACCCGGTATCCTTTAATCAACTTGCAGCTAAGGAGTCCGCTTTATGGCGAAGAAAGAGATCGACAAAAAGGCGTTGAACGCCGAAATTTCCAAAGTTATGATGAGCGATTTTGAGCGAATCGGGCAGGGGATCGTCGATTATTGGAAACCGCTGTCGGTGACGGTAATCGGTATTGCCGTGTTAGTGAGCGTGATTTGTTATGCCGCCGCGCATCAAAAAAAATCAACCCGTCTGGCACAAGAAGCTTTGTCCGAAGCATCCAACGTGGCGGAATTGAGCAGTGTGCTTGATACTTACGGCGACTCTTCGGCCGCTCCGACTGCCCGTTATCGGCTTGCCACGCTTTATATCGCCGAAAAGAAATACGATGAAGCACTCAAAACGCTTGAACTTGCCGCCGGGAGTAAGAATGTTCACCTCAATGGCAGTGTCGCGCTCCTTGAGGCATATGTGTTGGAAAAAACCGGCAAGCTTGCGGACGCCGCCGCGAAATTTGAGGCAATTGACAACAATGCGGAGTTCTCAAGCGTAATGCGGGCAGAAGCTCGATTTGCCGCTGCCCGGCTTTATGTTAAGCAAAACCGGATTGAACAGGCGCTTGTGTTGTTGAAACAAGTCCCGTCCAATGCGGCTACTCCGGATGCCTCAAGCAGTTGGAACGAGTTGTCACTGTCTTTGCTCCGGGCAATCGAATCCGGCGAATACGGTGCTTATTCCGCCGAGACTAAGGCGATATAATTTTAGAGAGCAGCTATCGACATGGAATCGAACGCGTTGACGCGTAAGAACGAGTCGCTGATTCGTTCGCTTTACACCCGGCACGGACGGCGCAAAGCGCGGTGTTGCGTTTGCGAGGGAGTGCGTGCTGCCAACGAACTGCTGGGCAGTCGCCCGGAGTTGGTTCGTTTTGCGGTGGCTACCGAGGCGGGACGCAAATTGTGTTCCGGCATCGCCTCTCATGAATGTTTTATCGTCGGTGCTGAAAAGATGCGCGAATTATCCGGGACGGTCAACTCTCAGGGAGTGTTGATCGTCGCCGAAATCCCGGCGGAATCGAATAAGGACGAAACGCCGGTCGGTTCGTTTTTGCTCGCGCTGGATCAGCTTGGCGACCCCGGTAATTTCGGTACGATTTGCCGGACGTTGCGGGCGGTGGGACTTTCGGAATTGTGGTACACCAAAGGGTCGATTGACCCTTATGGCGACAAGGCGATTCGTTCGGCGTTAGGTGCGCAGTTTTCGTTGAAATTGCGTGGATTCGATACTCTTAAGGATTTGCAAATTAGCGCGTTGCAATTTGGCTATTCGACTGTTTATCTAACTGATCCGCATGGTGGTGAGAGCTGTTTTACCGCTCTGGGATTGTACGATCGAAGCGTGATTGTAATTGGCGGCGAGGCAAATGGGGTCACTCCGCTTGACGGGGCAAAAAATGTGACCATTCCGATGCCCGGGAATTATGAATCGTTGAACGCCGCCCAGGCGGCGACAATTTTTCTGTTTGAATATGTCAGGCGCAGTGGTTTGAGAGGATGAGTTTTATGTCGTTCTGGAGTTCGGTTTATTGGTTTGCTTTTTTAGCCGGCGCGGTTTCGACCTTGCTTGATACACCTATTTTTATTTGGTTGGCACGCAAACTGAACTTTATGGATGTGCCTCAGAGCAACCACAAAGGACATGGCAAATCGACCCCGCTATTGGGCGGAGCGGCGATATTCAGCGGTTGGTTCGTCTGTATTTTCGGAGCTGTTGCGTTGGCATTGGGAGGGGACTTATCTGGGTTGTCCGATGAAATCGCGGGGCATTTGCCGGGGATTGAAGCATCGCTTCCGCAGCTCGGATTTTTGGTCTTGGGTGCATTCCTCGCTGTGGTGTTGGGGTTAATTGACGACAAATACGCTCTTTCCGCCGGGTGCAAGTTCGGGGGGCAATTTTTGATTGCGCTTATCGCGGTAGCTTGGGGTGGAGTGCGGGTCAATATTTTTTTCAGTAATTCCATTCTCATTTGGGCGGTATCGATTTTTTGGATTATGCTTCTGATGAATTCGATCAATTTCTTCGACAATATGGATGGGCTTGCGGTCGGGACTGTGACCATCGCCATGGGGTTCTTTACAATTATCGCGGCGTTGAACGGGCAGATTTTTATCGCGCTGTTGTCGGCGGTGACTTGCGGAGCAGGACTCGGATTCTGGTTTTACAACACTACTCCGGCGGTGATTTTCATGGGGGATTCCGGCAGCCACTTTTTGGGTTACGCCGCTGCGGTGGTCGCCGCCAAAGTCACCTGGTTCGGGATTGACTTTTCGCTTTCGCGTTTTCCGATTTTAATGCCGTTGTTTATTCTCGCTTTGCCGCTTTTTGACACCGGCATGGTGGTGCTGATTCGCACCTTGCACGGCAAGCCGTTTTGGATTGGCGACCACAACCATATTTCGCATCGTTTTGTCCGCATGGGGCTGTCACGGCGACATGCGGTGTTATTGGTTCATCTTATGGCGCTTTGCATCGGGCTGGGGATTTTGCCGGTTTTTTGGGGGGATTTTCGTACCGCCGCGATTTTAGTAACGCAGGCGTTTCTGTTTTTGTTGATTATTTCGATTATGCAGTTTGCCATCTCCGACCGTCGGGATACTCGCGAGAGAAGTCAGGAAGAAACGAAGGAAGATAAAAAATGAGCGAAAAAACACGTCCGAGTTGGGATCAATATTTTATGGACATCGCCCATGTGGCGGCAAGCCGGAGCAATTGTTCCCGACGCCAGGTTGCGGCGGTGCTGGTCAGGGATTGCCGAATTATTTCGACCGGCTACAACGGCACGCCCCGCGGAGTGAAAAATTGTTCGGACGGCGGTTGCCCGCGTTGTAACTCCGACGCTCCTTCCGGCACGAATTTGGGGCAGTGCTTGTGCAGTCATGCCGAGGAGAACGCGATTGTACAGGCGGCATATCACGGAATTGCGGTCAAAGGCGCGACGCTTTACACGACTTTCAGCCCGTGCTTGCTTTGTGCGAAAATGATTATCAACGCCGGAATTTGCGAAGTGGTTTATCATACCCGCTACTCTATAGATGAAGTTTCGCTGTCGCTTTTGCACGAAGGCAAAGTGGTGGTGCGTTCGCTTGAGGAGGAGTCTATTCATGAATAAAAATCCTGTTGCGGGAATTATGACGCTAAGCGAAGCGAAAATTTGGCGCGAAAAATTGCGTGCCGAGGGGAGACGACTGGTTATTACCAACGGTTGTTTTGATATTCTTCATCGCGGTCATGCCGAGTATTTGTACGAGAGTCGGTTGTTGGGAGACGCGCTTTTGGTGTTGGTCAATTCCGACGCGAGTGTTTGCGGTCTAAAAGGACCGGAGCGTCCTTTAGTGGATCAGTACAACCGTTGCTATATGCTTTGCGCGTTATCGAGTGTTGATGCGGCGGTGGTTTTTGACGGCGAGCGTTGCGACCGCCAGTTGCGCGAACTCTCGGCGGATATTTACGTCAAAGGCGGCGATTACACGCTTGACCGGCTTGATCCGGCGGAGCGTGCCGCGTTGGAAGAGGTCGGGACGCGGATTTGTTTTAAGCCCTTTGTCCCAGGCTTTTCCACTACCATGATCGTTGAAAAAATCCGGCGCGGGTGATTTGGCAAGAAAAAGGGGAGCAAAAATGTTCCCCTAAAGATAGCCTTAAATCGCGCCGAGTTTTCTCAAATCCTGTTCAAACTTGACTGGGTTGAATACTTCGCCCGGTCGCCAGCTGCCGTTGAATTCGAGGGTAGGGACAACCCAATCATCGCCGCCGTTGACATTGATAACTTTGCGAATAATGTCTTGGGGTTGCTCTTCGATTTCGAGGTACTCAAACGGGACGTTGTGTGCTTTGAGCCACGCGACGGCATTGCGAGTGTGCGGGCATTGATTCCAGCCGTAGACTTTTAACATGATAAACCTCCTCTTATTTAGGGGACCAATTTCCCCTTGTATTACCATAGCACCGCCAAAGAATTTTTGCAAATACTAATTATCGCTAATGGACTATTTAGGGTATCACTAAAAACTAATCGGCTTTGTTTTCTGATGTAATCTGAGCATATACCGCCTCCGCTTGCTTGCGTAAATAGCTTACTCCGTAATGCTTCAGGCAGTATTCTTTGGCACCTGCACAGATTTTTTTGAGATCATATTTGCCTTCATAAATTTTGGCAATTGTGGAGTACCACTGCCCTTGTCGGCAGAGAAAACCGGTCTTTTCGTGCTGAATCGATTGGGAATAGCTGTAGATCGGTGTCGCACAAGTCGGTACATCAACGATCGCCCCCTCGAAAAATTTCAGTTCGGACTTGCAGTTGGTAAAAATGTTATCGACCAATGGCACGATGCTTACATCGACTTGTGCCATTAGTATCTGGAGTTCAAAAAAATCTACCAGTGGGTGCGTAATGACTCGGCCGGCACTAATGTAAGGATTTATCTCTTGCGGGAAATTCATGAACCCAACTACTAATAACTTCATTGTCGGGTAATTATCCAATAAGCGAATTATTTCTGAGGTAATTATTTTGAAATCATTGATATGAGACGGAGTGCCGCTGAAGTATCCGATTACGAAATTACCGTCCGATTTGGCTTGTTTTTTTACTTCGCAAATACGTTGCGAGATTGCTATTTGCTCCTGATTCAAGGAATTTTCTATACAGAAAAATGGTTTGCCGAATTTGTGTCCCAGCTTTTCACCTAAATAAGGATTTGTAGCGGTGAAAAAATCCGCAAGATTGGCGGTCATTTCAAAACGCCCGACATGTGCTGCCCAGTGATTATATTCATGTGTAGAATTCAATCGAACGTTTAGCGTGCTGGATAACAGAGGAATAGCGTTCAAATCGAAAATGTAGTCATCTATATCGAAAATCACTGGAATTCCGAAAGCTCGGGCTACTGTTGCTATATTTTGGATCTCCCATGTCCATGGAGTTCGCGAAATCAACAATGCGGAGATGTTTGGAATATAATCGGCGATCGCGTTGATTTCAGACTGGTAGAAATAATGGAGGGAAAATTCCGCGCTGTTCTCCAACGCCCGCGCTAAATTGTAGATGCGGTAGCGAAAGGTTGTGGTGTTTGGCGCGTCGCAAATTCCTATAATCGTCTTAACTCTGTTTTTTTTTTGCATGCAGTTCCGCCATTCGTTCCGAAAACGGGACAAGCCACGGTTCGCGATTTTCCGGTAATTCGACAGAGAGCGAATACATTTTATCTGAAACTCTCCATAAAGTCAATCGTTTCTCGGAAAGTATCTGCCCACGAAGACGGGATTGTGTTCTTTCTAAAATTCTCTTTTCGACGCTCGGTATCCAGCACCAGGGCAATTCCTTGTGCCAATCCCTGGCAGAGAGATTCTTCATCTAAATCACAGAAGATAATATTATCACACCACGGGTTGTCTGTTTTATTGTCAAATCGATTGGTTACGCAAACACCGCCCGAAGATAGTGTGTCGAGCGGGGGATAACTTGGGTGTGGCGTGTACATCAAAGAAAGCGTCACATCGACCGTTCCTAAGAATTTTGCATAATCCTGCCAGTTCATCTGACCCAAGTAGGTTACATTGGTACCATCGGAGAACTCTACGCCACCTGCGTTGTCATCGCCCGCAAAAACTATTTCCCATTTCGACGGGTCGATAATTCTTCTCTTTAACGCCATATCCAGCACCTCAAGACCGAAGTAATACAAGTTGCGCGGACGTGTCGGGCGTGAATAAAAGAACAGTCGATGTTTCGTTTTGTTTTGCTCCATGCTTGGATGGTAAAGGAACGGAGGAAAAGCCGGCTCAAAATAGACTCCATGGGTTGTGACATTGGGAAAGCTTTTTTTGAAATAGTCCCAAAGCCAATGGGAATTGACTATAAAACAGAGATTCTTCGACTTGTTCAGTAATCTGGAACAATATAAATGATCTTCGCCGTACGGGTAAAAAAAGGTTTCTGCCTCCTGAATAAGATAGTAGATTTTTCGGTTAAGCTTCATGTTTTGAACCGCTACTGCCGACCACCAACTGGTGGCGAAAAATTCATCATTCTCAAAAACTTCCAGTTTGAGAGTTGATTCTCCGTAGCGATCTCGGTCATAATCCGAATAGAAAATAACTTTTTTCGGAGTCTCTTCTTTCATCATTTTCATGAAAGAGTAGTAGTTTACCGCATCTGCCGGTACAGTGCGGGTGATAATACGAAGCGTCATTTTATTTTTTATTGCATAAGCGGAAGCTAAAAGCAAGGCAGTGCCGACACCTCCCAGCAAATATTTTCCGATATCATCAGTAACCAGATTCAGCCGTTTCTCCTTAGAGTTTTGTTTGACGTGAAGATAGGGAATGGGTTGAAGACTTCTGAAATGGCATGACAGTAGATTTGAGAGCGTAGTAACTTCACCGACAGCCTTGATTTTTTTCAAACGACTGATTTCTACTTTGACATTTGGCGTAACGTTAGGATTAACCGTCATACGGTTTTCTGCTTTCCCGTATTTTATGTAATGATAGAGCGGATTCATCTTGCCTTTAACATCACCGTTCATTTCCAGGTAAGCGTGTACGGAAAAATCTTTTGACGGTTCCCTATCCTCCCGCCAGCCATAAAGACAATAGTGGTAATACGGATCTAATCCGGATTTGGCAATATCGGGATAACATTCCAGATAAAAATCCGGGTCGAATAAAGGCGAGGACTCTAAAGGCAACCTCTAAAAACCATTTTTTAGAGGTTTTGTATTAAACATAGTTCCGTTTTTTTGAATTTTACCAGTTTTTTGTCGCGTTTTTTCTGTTTTATACCCGGTTATTTTGGGGCGA
>JAISIP010000035.1 GCA_031261965.1 Victivallales bacterium
TCGCCCCAAAATAACCGGGTATAAAACAGAAAAAACGCGACAAAAAACTGGTAAAATTCAAAAAAACGGAACTATGTTTAATACAAAACCTCTAAAAAATGGTTTTTAGAGGTAGCCTTAATAAATAATAAGACTAGAGCCGCAATCTTTTCTGTCACTTACAGGGATGGATGCATATCTATGGCTAATCTTTTTGATTTAGAAACATCTAATGGTTTTGAATGCTATTTCTATTCCAATCAGGGCTTGCGTTTTTTGACTGAATTAAAGAATGGCAGACAGATGGATGTCACCTCTTGGGACAAGGGTGGTTATAATGAAAGGAAAATTCCATTTGACGAATGGGCAAAAATCATCACCAATACAAAACTGATGAAAGAATCACAGTGACTTCAGATGTAAAAGAAAGTCAGATTGATCGGATTTCCGCTTCGGCCAGCGGCTGTTCTTTCGTCGACTCAAAAACCAAGGCCAATGGCGGCGTCACGCTGAAAAGTGTAATGCCCTTGACGGGGGCATTACATAATGTTGCGTAATGCGGTAGTTATCCGGCTCAAAGAACCGGATACTCAAAACTACTCCTTAGGGGATGTCGGGGTACATTGGCTCGTAATCCACCTTGTCCGAGCGGAAAGGCAACGCTGGAAAACCCTCTTTGTTCATCAAATTTACCCGGCAGAACATGGTAAAAGCATATCTGACCCGTTGCGGGTCTAAAAGTTCGGGGCAATCAAGAACCACGGAATCACCGTCGATTTCGGCGTTTGCCCGGTAGAGGTTGCCCGCGCTGTCCCCCAAGACAAATCCCATCGGCGGTTTGCCGTCGCAGGTAGTCAGACCCGACCCGGTGTTGCGGAAGAATACTCGTATGCGGTTTTTCTCCTGACGGAATCCGGCGAATTCCGGACCGTCGCAAGGAACGTTTTTGCCGTAAACCATCGCTTCTGCTTTTTTCGCCAGCCGGAATCCTAACGTTTCTTTGTCGCGGGGGTGAATATCAGAGTGGTCACCACAGTCAAACGCGGTGATCATACCGACATTTTTGCGGACACGCGGCATCTCGGCTTGAATTTCCCGCGTGACGGCATAGGGCGGATATTCCGCGAACGGTGTAGCGTCAACTTCGGTATCGTTCAAGCGATTTTCCGGCTGGTGACTGGCAATCGCGGCCAATTGCACGAGCAAAAACGGCATTTCGGGGTCATTCCAATGTTCGCGCATATCATCGATAAACATTTTGTGCATGGGGTAATAAGAAAACGCACCGTTATTGCTGCATCCCTGATACCAGATCATGCCGCGTACCGCATAACGAAACCACGCATAGAGTACTCCGTTAAAGAGGGTGGATGGATACCGTGGGCTGTATTTGGTATAAAGTGTGTCATAATTCGGTGCTTCGGGACGCACCGGGAAATCATCCGGCAATACGAATAAAGTCTTAAATTTTCGCGTGGGAGTAATTCGGATAACTTTGCCGTCGGCGGAGAGTTCCAAATCCGCAGTGTCGATTGCGCCTTGCGCAAAGTGGTTGTCGGCTATAATAGTAATACAATTTTTCCCGCTTCGCACACAACTGTCCGGAACAGTGTAATCCCGCGGGCAAACCCAATAACTCCGTTGGTCTATTCCCGTCGAGCCGATAAGTTCACCGTTAAAATAAGTTCGATCGACATCGTTGACGTAATTGAAATGCAACTGAAGCGTTTTACCGGTGAATTCGGGTGCAAGGTCAAATGTGATTCGGCAAGCGTAACGCCCGGGAGCCGGCAACGGGATAGGTCCTTCGCACTCGTCCCAGGTGGAATCATCGAAATTTAACGGTGCAATTTCGGTGCCGGATACTCCATAACTGTCGAATTTCTCAAGCCAGGTCATGAATTTTTTGCCGATTTCTGAGTTGCTCCACTTTTTCCAAAATTGATCACTGGTGACCTCGTCGTGGTAGATAAACGCGTCATAGCTCATCTCTTTGTATTTCTTTTGCGAAATCCACGCTTCGATCGGAGTTCCGCCCCACACAGTGACGATCAACCCGATCGGAACATCAAGATCAGCTTGAAGTTGCCGCCCGAAGAAGTATCCGCACGCCGAGAAATCAGCAGCCGTTTTCTCATCGCAAAGCTGCCAGCCGACACCATTTACGTCATCGAGCACTTTATCCGGCGAGAGACGGCTATAGGGCATGACGTTGTAGAGCCGGATTTGCGCATTCCTGGCGGTTTTTAGCACCTCTTCGGGGTTTGATAATCTAAAGAAAGGATTTAACGAATCGATTGGCATTTCCATATTGGATTGCCCGGTACACATCCACACTTCGCCGATGAGAATATCCTCCAACACAATCGGCGGAACCCCGTCTTTGCCGCTCACGGTGAGGGTGAATTCTCCGCCTGATGACATCGCCGGAAAGGTGGCACTCCACTGTCCGTCTTTGTCGGCGATTGCCTCAATATTTGTTCCGGCAAATGTGACGCGAACCGCGCAATCGGGTGTCGCTATACCTGAAATAACGATCGGTCGCTCGCGCTGTAGTACCATGTGCGAGGTAAACACGCGATACAAAGAAAACTTTTCGGCGAACTGCATAAATATAATCGTCCTTTTTTGAGGGTGTTGGAAAAACCTCATAAGATACCAGCGAAAACCGCAAAAATCAAGTTGAAAGTTCCTGATAGTTATGATATGTTACCATCTACGAATATGTGGTGGGAATTTCAGGGATAAAAGATTATGGCGGCGAAAATTATCGATGGCAAAGCAATCGCTCAGGCGGTTAATCAAGAGACCAAGTTGCGGGTGGAGAAACTGAAATCCCTGGGCAAAACCCCCGGGCTTGCGGTAGTTTTAGTCGGCGACGACCCTGCTTCACAAGTCTATGTGAACTCCAAGGCGAAGAAATGCGCCGAGCTTGGCATCTTTTCGGACAAACGGGTGTTACCGGCAAATACCGACATGGATACGCTCCTGTCTTTAATTGATGAATTGAATCGCGACCCCAAAATCGACGGAATCTTAGTGCAATCCCCGCCGCCGCCGCAGATCGACGAAGAGGCGGTTATCGCCGCCATCGACCCGGCAAAAGATGTGGACTGCTTCAGCGAACGCAACGTCGGCAAGCTTTTAATCGGCAAAAATGACGGTTTTCGCCCCTGTACGCCGTGGGGAGTCATGTTGCTGCTTGAGAAATCTGGAATCGACCCGGCAGGCAAACACGCCGTGGTGATCGGTCGCTCAAATATCGTCGGCAAACCCATGGCGGCGTTGCTTATGCAAAAGGCGAAAGGGGCGAACGCCACTGTGACGGTCGTTCACTCCGGCACGCCGGACATCGCCAAATATACACGGGATGCCGACATTCTTATTGCCGCGATCGGCAAACCCGAATTCGTGCGTGGCGATATGATTAAACCCGGTGCCGCCGTGATTGACGTGGGAATCAATCGTGTACCGAACACCGCCGGAGGCAAAGACCGGTTGCTCGGTGACGTGAAGTTCGATGAGGCGGTCGAAATCGCAGGGGCGATCACCCCCGTTCCGGGCGGAGTAGGACCGATGACCATCGCCGTACTTATGAGCAATGCCGTAACTTCCTGTGAGCGAAGAAAATAAAGGAGAGAACCATGAGGAGCCGTTTTTACCCGATTGTCCTGTGTATCGCAGTTTTCGTCGTAGTGTTGAACGGTTGCCGCGAAAAGTCCGCGCCGGTGGCTCCCAAACCGCCCACGGTGAATGTTGTCCCGGCGACCGAGGGGTATATCCTTGAATCCTCCACCGTGATCGCCGCTGTCAAAGCGGATGATGAAGTGAACTTGGTCGCCCGGGTCGAGGGATTCCTGATAAAACGGCTGTTTGAAGAGGGTAAGCCGGTTAAAAAAGGTCAGTTGCTCTACGAGATTGAACCGGAAATTTACAATGCCAAAGTCAAAGCCGCCGAGGCGGAGCTGGAAAAATCTTACGCCAACCAAAAAAACGCCAATATAGAATATGAGCGTCAAAAGACTCTCGATGCTCAAGATGCCACCAGTAAACGTGCCTTTGACAACGCCACGGCCGGGAAACAAGAGGCGGATGCCGAAGTAAAAGGGGCAGAAGCGAACCTCGCTTTGGCGAAGCAAAATCTCTCTTATACCAAAATTTTCTCCCCGTTTGACGGTCAAATCGGTTTAAATACCTATAGCGTCGGAAACCTGGTCGGTCAATCTTCAGGCACATTGGCGACCGTGGTAAAAGTAGACCCGGCGCGGGTGGAATTTGTCATCACCGAGCTTGAGCTGATCAAGCTTTTGCAATCGCGCAAAGATACCGAAACTCCCGATGTTCGGATTCGATTGTTTTTGCAGGACGGCACGGAATACAATCAAGCCGGCAAAATTTCGTACTGGAGCAACGAAATCAACACCAGCACCGGGACGTTGCAAATGCAGGCGGTGTTTCCCAATCCGAAGCGGGAATTGGTCGCCGGCATGTTCGCCAGGGTAACAATCGGTCCGGCAGAGCCGTTGCATGCGCTGATGATTCCGCTTGTCGCGTTGATGACCGACCAGGCGGGGGATTACGTCTATGTCGTTGATCCGGCGGGCAAGGTAAAAAGATGCAATGTGGCACTTGGCTACCGCGACAAGCAAAATGTCGTGGTTGAGTCCGGGCTTGCACCGGGGGATAAGGTCATTGTCGAGGGAATTCAAAAGGTTCGTCCCGGCGGCTCGGCGACTCCGCAGGAAGACGGTAGTTTACTCGCGTTGATCCCGACTACCATCGAAAAGGTGACAGGAGTGAAAGCTCAGAAACCCGCCAAACCGATGGCAGAAGCAAAAACTCAGAAACCCGCCAAACCGGCTAAGTCCGAAGCAGGAAAGTGAGCCGGGAATTATGATCAGCAAATTCTTTATTGACCGCCCCCGTTTCGCTTTTGTGATTTCGATTGTGATCACGCTTGCCGGGTTGGTGGCACTTTTTACTTTGCCGATTACCCAGTACCCGGATATTACGCCGGGGCAGGTGTCGATTTCGGCTACTTATCCCGGAGCTGATGCCACTACCGTGCAAGAGACTGTCATTCAGCCGATTGAGACGCAGGTCAACGGCGTAAAACGCATGATCTACATGTCAAGCACCGCGACCGACACCGGCGCGGCGACGATCACAGTGACTTTTGATATTGGCACCGACGGGGACTCCAACACGGTTAACACCCAAAACCGGGTAAATTGGGCATCGGCGCAGTTGCCCGAAGAGGTTCGTCGCCAAAGCGTAATTGTCAAAGAAAAATCCCCCAGTATGCTTTTGGTCGTTTCATTGTTTTCGCCAGACGGCAAGTACGATGATTTGTTTTTAAGCAACTATGCGAGTATTTATCTCAAAGACGAACTTGCCCGTATTCCCGGGGTAGGTGATGTGCAGCTGCTCGGCGAACGCAAATATTCCATGCGGATCTGGCTTGACCCCGATCGCATGGCGAGCATGAATATGACCGTCGATGAGGTCACCGGCGCGTTAAATTCGCAAAATGTGCAAGTTTCGGCGGGAGCACTCGGCGAAGCGCCCACCGATGGACACGGGATTTTTCGCTACGCGTTGCAAACCCAGGGGCGAATGTCCGAAGTTGCGCAATTCGAACAAATTGTGGTGCGTTCGACTCCAAGCGGCGAACAAGTAAAGATCAAAGACATCGCAAAAGTTGAACTCGGAGCGGAAAATTATGCGTCAAGCGGCACATACAACGGCAAACCCGCCGCCTTAATCGCGATCTATCAGCTGAACGAGGCGAACGGGATTCAGATAAAAGAGGCTTGCACCCAAAAACTGGAGGAGCTTAAGGCATATTTCCCGGACGGAATTGATTATGGAATCCCGTTTGACACAACCGCATTTATCACCGCGTCGATCGACGAGGTGGTATCCACCTTGATTATCGCGGTTTTTTTGGTGATTGCCATTACTTATCTGTTTTTGCAGGATTGGCGTTCGACGCTCATTCCGACTTTGGCGATCCCGGTGTCGCTGATCGGCACATTTGCGGTCTTGCTGGCGATCGGGTATACGATCAATTTAATCACGCTTTTCGGGCTGATTCTCGCGATCGGTATAGTTGTGGACGATGCCATTGTAGTGATTGAAAACGTCAGCCGGTTGATGGAAACCGAGCATATGTCCCCCAAGACGGCGGCGATTAAATCGATGGAAGAGGTCACAGGCCCGGTGATTGCGACCACGGCGGTGCTTATGGCGATGTTCATTCCGATTTGCTTTTTGCCGGGAATCACCGGGGAGATGTATCGGCAGTTTGGCATTACTATTGCGGTTTCCGTATTGATTTCAAGTATCAACGCTTTGACTTTGAGTCCGGCACTTTGTTCGATTTTGCTTAAACCGGTCGAAAAAAACCGCAAAAAGCTTTTCATTTTTCGCTATTTTAACGAAGCGTTTGATAAGTTGACTGCGGGTTATGTGGGGTTGGTTCGAGTTTTTGTGCGTTGGGCATTATTCACTCTGGTGCTGTTTGGAGTGTTGGTTTTTGGGTGTTATTACTTTTACAAGATATTGCCGACCGGTTTTATTCCGAACGAAGATCAGGGGATTTTATTTGTGAACATCCAATTGCCGGACGCGGCATCGTTCGATCGGACCGGGAATTTCACCAACCGTTTGGTTGAGGAAGTTCGCAAAGTAGATGGGGTAAGAGATGTGTTGGGTGTTTCGGGCTACAGTATTCTCACCAGCGCGCAAGCGTCAAACTGCGCGATGATCCTCGTTGCACTCCATCCTTGGGAAGAGCGAAAGAAACCGGGGCTGTCACAAGATGAGATTCAAGCGAAAATTCAAGCGCTGTTTGACCGCGAACCCGGTGCGGTCTCTCAGGCATTTGGTATGCCGGCAATTCAGGGGATCGGGACAACCGGCGGATTTTCGTTCGTCATCGAAGACACTTCGGGGACTTACCCGGAGCGGCTTGAAAGCGCGTTGAATGACCTTTGTGCCGCGGCGCGGCAAAATCCGGCGATCGGTTCGGCGTATTCGACGTTTCGAGCTCAAGTTCCGCAGATTTTTTTGAATATCGATCGGGAGAAAGCGTTGAAGTTGGGGGTTTCGATTTCGGACATCAACACCGCATTGCAAGGGCTTACCGGGTATACCTATGTCAACGATTTCAACAAATACGGCAAAGTTTATAAAGTCGAGATTCAAGCGCAGGCGAAATCGCGTCTTAGCGTGCCTGATGTACAGGGTATTTATGTCCGCAATGACAAGGGTGAAATGGTTCCGCTCGGAACTTTGGTCGAAGTTGAGCAGAGACGTGCGCCGCAATATCTCAATCGCTACAATATGTACTCTTCGGCGACGATCAACGGTTCAAACGCTCCGGGATACAGCACCGGGCAGGCGATGGCGGCGATGGAAAGCCTGGCAAAACAGGTGTTGCCCGACGGGATGAAGTTCGATTGGACCGATATGTCTTATCAGGAAAACCTCGCGGGTAAACCGATTGCTTTGGGCGGTGGTTTGTCGCTCAATATAACCATGATTATTTATGCGTTGGCACTGCTTTTTATGTATCTGTTTTTAGTAGCGCAATACGAGAGTTGGCTGATCCCTGTGGCGGTGTTGCTCTCGGTTCCGATCGCCTTTTTCGGCTCATTGCTCTTTTTGTGGCTGCTGAAGGTAGAATACAACATTTATACTCAGGTCGGTTTTGTCCTGCTCTTTGGACTCGCCTGCAAGACGGCAATCTTGATTGTGGAGTTCGCCAAGGTCAGCCATGAAAATGGCAAATCGATTTTTGATGCGGCGATTGAGGCGGCGAAGCTGCGTTTCAGAGCGGTGCTTATGACAGCTATATCGTTTATTCTCGGCGTGTTGCCGCTGGTTGTGGCATCCGGCGCGGGGGCGGCGAGCCGGGTTTCGCTTGGGACGGCGGTTTTCGGCGGTATGATTGTCGCGGCGATCGGCGGGACGCTTTTAGTGCCGATGTTTTATGCGGTAATTCAGCACCTGATCGAATTTGGCAACAAAAAAGAGTAGGGGCGAAATCGTGTAATGCCGTCCCTGACAAACAGGGGGAATTGCGGCAGTTTTGCAATTAGCTCGAGTAATTGAAGTTTTTCGAGAAACCGTAACGTTCATACGTTCATACGGCTTTCATACGGCGGAACACATCGGTGAAAAAATCTTTGCTCCAGATCTCAAGTTCGCGCTGATCGCGCAGAAACGGGCGGACATCGGCTTTCATCGCCTCGATATCCAGACCTGCAAGCCGTCGTTCCAGCATGGCTTGAACGTCCAACTCCGTCAGCGGTCGGGGATCGGTGTAATCGGCGGATTGCCGCGCCCGCTGTTCGAGGTGGGAAAGATGATATTGAGGGTGTTTCCCGGCGTACCAGACAAGATCATACCAATCGCGTCCCTTGACTCGGGATTTCCAGGAGCGGAACAGCACGGCATGGAGTTTCCCGGCAAGCAAGTCGGGTAATGTATACGAACGTATCGCAAAAGGAAGCGGTTGATAAAGATACTTGATTTCCGTGTCAAACCCGGACGGGGGCTGAACATCCACCTCGAGCTTGATTTTTATTTCGCTTCGGGCGTTGACCCGCCCGGCCAGTGCCGCATCAAGACCGATGGAGAGCAATTGCACATGCGTGTTGCTTTTCAAAAAAGCCGATTGAATATTTCCGGCGGTCATCTTGATTTTTTTCGAGAATGTCGCACGCAAACCAAACGATGCGAATTCCGTTTCCAGGGCGTCGCCGAACTTGCCCAGACTGAAATTCGCATCCGGCGCGAGCAATGAGAAATCCATATCTTCCGAACCGCGATTCAATCCGTAAAGTATCCGCAACGCTGTCTCGCCGTAAAAGGCGGCATGATTGAAGAAGTCATTGCGCGACAGCGCAAGCAAAGCGACGCTTTGCATGATTTCGCGTAACGCGTTGATGTAATCCTGATCGCTTCTGCACGAGTATGAGTTCAACATTTCGGTGATGGCAGGATTGGTCATATCGCCTCCAGATAGAGATACAGCTTCTTCAACCGCCCGAGCATGAAAGGAGCCAGAGCGGTTAAAACATCCTTGTCGAGTCCGCTCAGCGCGGTCAGGTCGATACGCAGATCATCCGCCAGATAAGATTCCGGGTCGTTGCCGTCGAACCGCTTGTCATTCAGTGCCTTGTCGAATAACGCCTTCTCCTGCGTCGCGACCAGAAAACGTTGTTTTCCCTCACCAACCAAGTTGACTCCGACGGCATAAGCCCCGGAACGGCAATAACGATAGGAAAACACGCCGAACTCATTGGCGAACGTGCGTGACCGCCCCATTGCCACGGAGGTCACCATCGCCGTGGCTTCAGGAATCATGCCATAATAGCTCAAAGCAAAATCCTCCGAAACATAACTCGGCCCGTAAATCCGATTGGCGAGCACGCCGACATTCAGCGGTTCACGACGCAGGGAAGCGGCGAATGTATAAAGCCCGCGCCGAATCTGAACGATCTCACCGCGCTTGAGCAATGACGCGATTTTGGCTCTCTTTTGCCGATATTCGCCAAGGTAGCCATTTAACTCCAAAGCGGAAAAAATATCATTGGGAATTTTTTCCCTTAATTCGACTATCGTCATGATTTGCCTCCGATTGCTTATAACTAAAATAACACAGTTTTGGAGAAAGACAAGAGCTATTGCATTGAAAGTTTATTAAATCTGCACTTTCTATACAATCGATGCGAAAGTGTAGAGATACTCTTTAGTTTATGGAATCGACAAATCCCGTTCTGCCCCGAACCGATGCTGTTTCGGTGTTTCGCACTTACACGAAAATATAATGCCGCCCTTGCCAAACAGGGGGCATTACAACAACTTTTCTCCGTTCCCCGCCTTATAGGCCGGGAATTCTCCGCCCAAACTGTTGTTTCTACGGTTCATTAACCCACCAATCAAGAACCGATATTTTCATTTATTCAGTCGTTGCTTCGGGTTGCAAGTAGTATCCGCCGGTCTTGGGAGCGCCGCGAAATTCAATCTTCCCTTGCTCCCGCAGTTGCCGGATATGACGCTCGACGGTGCGGGTGGTTGTGCCGATTGCATTGGCGATGGCGTTGGCTCGGCAACCGGGATTCAGTCGGAGGTATTCGAGAATTTGTACTCCGACATTTACTCCGACATCTACTCCGACAACGGAAGTTTCCAAGTGCTGCTTCAAGGTACGCGGAATTTCGCCGGGCAGACCGTAACGGTTTTTGGCGATGCAGGCCGGACTGCCGACCGTGCGGATGATGCGCTCGCCACCGTCCGCACCGATTGGAGCGGCAATGGCGCGTTCGTTCTCTTTTTGCACCCGGAACTTTTTGTTGGCGAATAACACCGCGTCCACCCATTCGGCGATGAGGTTGGCGGCGTGCTTGTGCAGACGCGGGGTATAGCGGTCGTAGGCGGCGTTCTCCGGGTCTTCAAACCGCTCCACTTTGGCGTGGGCGACGAGAATCACCATCATGCCGCGTTTCTCGCGCAGTTCGTTGAGGAGTGCGATGACCTTACGCCAGTGAGTGAGGGCGTGGGTATATCCGCGGCCGTAACCGCCATCGGCTTTTTCGATATTGCGGACGCCGAACTCGCGGCAGACCTCGTCAAAGATAAGACGTTCCAGCCAGTCCGCGCTGTCGATGACAACGGTTTGGAAATCGTGCGGCTCGTCGCGCAGCGCGGTCAGTTCGGCGACCACTTACGACACGGATTTCGCCAGGGGAAACTTCGCGCAATCGATTTCGCCGAGTCCATCCTCGGTCTGAATAAAAATCGGCTTGGGTGCAGACGCGCCGAAGGTGGACTTACCCACGCCCTCGCTGCCGTAAATCATGATTCTCGGCGGCTTGTTTTCCCGCCCCGTTTGAATGTTTTCAAACATTCCCATGGTGATAAATCCTTTCTTTTAAAGTGTGTCGATGATACGGACTTCTTCGTATCCGGTCGGCCATACGCCGCTGGCGCGGCAGTTCCGGTAGCGTTCAAGCGCGGCCTTGTTGCCCAGTTCGGCAAGCTCAAGAACCTCGTCGGTCAGCTTCCACACGCCGGTCGAGAACGGCTCGTTCTTTTCCACCGCGACGATATGGACGGGAACGGCGATTCCGGTGGCCTCACGGATGACGGCACGATAAAACGCCATCTGAAAGAGGTAGCCGAAGCGGCGGCAGTCCGACTCGAACCACTTGAGCGAATCGCAGGTCTTGAGATCGACCAGCTCGTATTTTCCGCTGAACCAGTCCATGCGGATCTGGCACGGGACGCCGGAATATTCGGCGCGGACAACTCCCTCCGGCAAGCCGGATGCTGTAAAGCGTTAATTCGCTGTCCCGTTTATATCTTTCATGACGGCGTTCAGCCGCCTCAGTGTGTTCGTCTGTCTCATATGTCCTCCGATGGCGAAAATATAATATGCCATCGGAAGGATGGAAAACAAGCTCGAAAATGATTGAATGTCGCTCTTGTTACGCTCAATCTTTATCGTTCTCAATGTCTTGATTTTCACTTTCGGCAAGTAGTCGATCAAAATCGCTTTGATAACTTTGATCTTGCAACACACGGTACTTATCAGACTACGTAACGTTTTTTCTGTAAATTGCCCGGTTCATTGCTCTTCCCCGCCTTAACTCTGGCGATACGCGTTGCCACGTGATCTGAATTTACAGAAAATTCGTTACACTATCCAGCCATCGATCTGGGCAGTTCTCAGGAAAATAGCCGGAAACTCCAGATTATCTCTTGCAAAGTATTCGCAACCGGTGTAAATTGATTGCCATGGAGTCCAAATCAAAGTTTATGCCAGGAGAAAGTGGTTATGAGATTTTTTATTCGCAGTGTGTTTCCCATCTTGGCCGTATGCGCCGCCGCGATTTTTTTCGGCGGATGCCAATCGCCAACCGTAACCAAAACGGTGGAAGTTAATCCCGATGATGACCCGCTCGGCGGGGCTATTTCCAGCGGCGATGTGCGCACGGTGGCCTCCAGCATGGCGCCGGCGATTTTGGCATTGCCCGAGTTCAGCTCGCAGGCTGAACCGGTTCGCATCGCGGTGGCTGGGTTTCAGAACAATTCACGCTTTATCATCGACAAAAATATTTTCATGCGCAAACTCCGGATGGAATTGAATCAGTACAGCGCCGGGAAGTTGCGTTTTTTTGCTCAGGAATCAAATGTGGCGAAAACCCGCGGCAAAATGCTGACCGAGCGCCAACGCGTCGCAGTGCGTGAGCAGATCGCGAAAACCGCCAAGGACCTTGCCGGAATCCCGCTGGTGGCAAAAGCCGAAAAACCCCTGAAAATCGCTTTGCTGCCAGGCATCAACACCAATCTCGTGGATATGAACGCCGACAGCTTTACCGTAATGATGCGTTCCGCGCTTGGCAAAGCCGCCGCCGGCAAGATCAATTTTCTGATGCCAGGCGTGAACGATGGCGCGGATTATTATCTGGTCGGCCAATTTTATGTGGAGAGCACCAAGCGGGAGGGGATTGTCAATCCGCTTGATTATGTTGATGTGATCCGTACCCGCCTGAGCAATGGTCAATCGCTCGATATCACCGATGGGCGCGTACCCAATACCTCCAACAAAAATCCGGTGGTTGTTGGAACCAATGTCAATATCGGGCGTGAATCCGAATTGGTCAAAATCATGCGCGACCAGCAATTGCGCAATTCGCCGAACCTAAATAAATATCTCAATGTCATGCTGGTCGCCGCCGCCGATAAAACGATCAAATTCGAGGACTCGCTTCTGGTTGACGCCAAGATTACCGACAAGACCGAGAACGCCACGTACATTCTGTCCGGCCAAATCAGCAGTTTATCGCAACGCAAGCAAGGTAACAGCTCCGATTATCTGTTGATTTCCGTGCAACTGACGGATTCCGCCTCCAATGAGATCATCTGGGAAAAAGATTACGAGACCAAGCGCGTGACCCAGGCCGGAATCGTCTATCAATAAATCAGGGAGCAAATAAATATGAAACGGATTGAAAAAATACTTTTGGTTATTGCCGCCGCGTCGTTGTTGGGAGTTATTGGTTGCGCCACAACCGCCGAGCCAAATCGGACGGACGCCAACCAGTTGTCGAAAGAGGGGAATGTTGTCTTTACGCGGCCCCCGGATTTCTCGATTTTCGGGACAACCTCTATTTCGGACTATATTGAAGTGCTCGGCGATCGTTTTTACGCGAACGAGGCAGGGCAGCCAGTGGCTGAAATCACGTTGCGCAACCGCGGGCGCGTTCATTGGTACAACGCGCTTAGCGAAACGCCCGAGAATATCGTCCTGATGGCGCAAGCCAATTTCTATGACAAAGAGTCATCGGAGCGGCATAACGCCCGCCTCTTGTACAGCACGAACCGGCGAAAAATATTGCTGAAACGCGGGTTGACAACCCGGATGGAATTCGTTTCCCCGGTGGTTGGGGCGCGTGGTTTCCAGGTGATCCTTTCAGAAGAAACCCCTCTTAAGGCAACCTCTAAAAACCATTTTTTAGAGGTTTTGTATTAAACATAGTTCCGTTTTTTTGAATTTTACCAGTTTTTTGTCGCGTTTTTTCTGTTTTATACCCGGTTATTTTGGGGCGA
>JAISIP010000071.1 GCA_031261965.1 Victivallales bacterium
TTTATTAGTTGATAAGCTCTAAATGGTCGGGGTGGTGGGGATCGAACCCACGACTTTCTGCTCCCAAAGCAGACGCGCTAAGCCACTGCGCTACACCCCGCGTGGAGCTGACAATTCTATTAAGATACTCCCTCAAGTGTCAATAGTCAACGTGTGAGGCGCGGGAATTGAAAATTTTTCACCGAAAAATCCGCTCGGCAATTTCCAGTTCATCCGGTGTTGGTTCGGGTGTGTCCATGAGAAAATCTTGGCATTTCAGTGCTTTCCATTTAAATTCCGCCATGCGGTGAAACGGCAAAAGATCAACGCGTTGGACGCACTTAAAATCAGCAAGATAAGTTGCCAGCGATTTCAATTTCGATACTTCAAGCGTCCAGCCCGGTATCAGCACGTGGCGAATCCAGACCGCTTTGCCAATTTTTTCACAATAATTCAAGGTCGATAGCGTATTGGTGTTGTCTTGACCGGTCAATTTTTGGCAAAGTTCCGAATCGAGCGATTTTATATCGAGCAGCAGCAAATCCGCCGCGTCAATCATCGCACGAGAAAATTCTATCGGGAGCGACCCTGCCGTGTCCAACGCAGTGTGAAACCCCTGTTCCCGGCAACGTTGCAACAACTCCACAGTAAACTCTTTTTGCATAAGAACTTCGCCCCCGGAGAGGGTTACTCCGCCGGAAGATATGAAATTTCGGCACGACTCAATTTGCCGCATTAACTCCGTAACGGTAATTTCTTTCCCGCCGGAAACACTCCAAGTGTCGGGATTGTGGCAGTAGCGGCAACGCAACGGGCAACCCTGCAAGAAGACCACAAACCGCACGCCGGGGCCGTCCAGCGTGCCGAAACTCTCAATCGAGTGGATTCTGCCTGAAATCTCGCGGTTCATCAGCTCAAATCCGCTGGTGAAAAGTTCGATTTACCACATCAAGTTGCTGCTCACGAGTCAGGCGGATAAAGTTCACCGCGTACCCGGAAACCCGAATCGTAAGCTGCGGATATTTCTCGGGGTGATCCATCGCGTCAAGCAATGTTTCTCGTTGCAACACGTTGACATTCAGGTGATGAGCATGTTCTGCAAAATAGCCGTCCAACAGCGAAATTAAATTGGAGCGTTTTTCTTCGGAACTCTTTCCCAATGAATCCGGAACTATCGAAAAAGTACAGCTGATCCCATCCTCGGCATAATCGTACGGCAATTTCGCCACCGATTTTAAAGATGCGACCGCACCGTTGATGTCACGCCCGTGCATCGGGTTCGCCCCCGGCGCAAACGGCTCGCCCGCCTTGCGTCCATCGGGCGTAGAGGCGGTTTTTTTGCCGTACATAACGTTGCTGGTGATCGTCAAAATCGACATGGTCGGTCTGGCGTTGCGATGGGTTTTGTGACGCGACAGCTTTTGCTCAAACGATTTTACAATCTCCACGGCGATTGAATCCACCCGATCGTCGTTATTGCCGAATTTCGGGAAGTCCCCCTCGGTAACGAAATCGTAAACCAGTCCGTCCTCATTGCGTATCGGTTTAACCCGCGCATATTTGATCGCCGAAAAACTATCCGCCAACACCGAAAGCCCGGCGATACCACCAGCCATGGTGCGAACGATATTCTCATCGTGCAACGCCATTTCTATGCGTTCATAACAATATTTGTCGTGCATATAGTGAATGACGTTTTGGGTATCGATATAAAGCTTGGCAAGCCAGTCGGTGATCATTTCGTAATTTCGTTTGACCTCGTCATAATCAAGCTGCTCTTTGTCACCCAAAAACGGAATCACCGGACCGATCTGCTCATTCTCACACCTCACATCCCGACCGCCGTTGATCGCGTAAAGCAACGCCTTTGCCAAGTTACAGCGTGCCCCGAAAAACTGCATTTGCTTGCCGATACGCATCGCCGAAACACAACAGGATATGCCGTAATCATCGCCGAATTTAATTCGCATAAGATCGTCTGATTCGTACTGTACCGACGAGGTTTTTATCGAAATATCCGCACAGAACTTTTTGAAGTTTTCCGGCAGGCGCGTACTCCAAAGCACCGTGAGATTAGGTTCCGGAGCCGGACCGAGATTCACCAGCGTATGCAAAAAACGGTAACTCATCTTTGTGACCATATGCCGCCCGTCCAGCGACATGCCGCCGACCGATTCCGTCACCCAGGTGGGGTCGCCGCTGAAAAGTTCATCGTATGCCGGAGTTCGCAAAAACCGCACAATGCGCAACTTCATAATAAAGTGATCGACGAACTCCTGGATCTCCGTCTCGGTGTAGCGGTTCTCGGCTAAATCGCGCTGGGCATAGCAATCCAAAAAAGTCGATATTCGCCCGATCGACATCGCCGCGCCGTTTTGCTCTTTAACCGCCGCAAGATAGCCGAAATAGAGCCATTGAATCGCCTCTTTCACATCGTCCGCCGGGCGGGAGATGTCAAAACCGTATTGCTTAGCCATAATCTTAAGTTCTTCAAGCGCACGGATTTGCTCGGATAATTCCTCGCGTTTGCGGATCAAGCGGGAATCCATTACATCAAACACCTTTTCGCGTTTGGCTCGGACTTTTTCTTCGATTAAAAAATCCACCCCGTAAAGCGCAACCCGGCGATAATCGCCGATGATTCGACCGCGACCGTATGAGTCGGGCAACCCGGTAATCACTCCCGCATGTCGCGCCTTTTTCATCTCCTCGGTGTATACGTCAAAGACTCCGTCATTGTGGGTTTTGCGGTATTGAAAAACATGTTCAACCGTGGGATCCATCTTGCGACCATACGCCTCAAGCTGCGTATGCACCAGACGGATACCGCCAAACGGCATAATCGCCCGCTTGAGTGGTTCATCGGTCTGAAGTCCGACAATGGTTTCAAGCTCCCGATCGATATATCCGGCCTGGTGTGATGTGATCGTTGATATGGTTTTTTCGTCGATATCATAGACCCCGTCGCGCTGACGCTCAAGCTGCATTTTTTTTAGCAGCAAATTCCAAAGCTTTTGGGTTCGCTCGGTCGGAGGAGCGAGAAAATCGCTATTCCCCTCGTATGGGGTGTAGTTTTTTTGGATAAAATCCCTGACATCTATCGCTGTACGCCAGGAGCCGTCGTTAAAATCCATATCTTTTCAAAAGGTCCTTTTGTTATCGCGCCACGCCAAAACCAACGCCGAACGACTCGGCAGATAAAGCCGCAACTTTGAATCCGCATTGTGGTAAATTTGCCCGGCGACCCGACGGGCGAAACCGCCGAACTCCGCCGCATCGGAGTCAAGCGCGGTGTCAAATTCTCCGTTGCGAGCTTCAAATTCATAATCAACATATGAGTTCTCGGGGTGAAAATTAAAACAAAAATAGAGGTCATCACGCTCAAAAATCAAAATTTTCGCCGTTTCATCCAATTTAAGCAACTGTGGTACGCACTCCATAAACTCTGACCGCTCGTTTATCAAACTGAGCATCGCTCGGTCAAAATCCGCAAGGAAGTGAAAACGCAAATCCTGATTTTCACAGAGCGACCACTGTCTGCGGGCATGAGATAGCGACCAATTGTTGCCCTCTCTCGGAAAATCTATCCACTCCGGGTGTCCGAATTCGTTGCCCATAAAGTTCAAGTACCCCTGCCCCGCCGTTCCCAGCGTCGATAGACGCATAAGTTTATGCAACGCAACCGCACGATCGATCACCAAGTTTTGCGAGCCGACGTGCATAGAATCGTACATCGCCGCGTCCGCCAGACGAAATATCGCGGTTTTACCCCCGACAATCGCCTGGTCGTGGCATTCGGCGTAGCTAATCGAACGTTCGTCGCGCCGACGGTTGCACAACTCGTGATACATCCAGCCCATCTGCCATTTTTCGTCCGGCATATCGAAGAGCTTGAACCACATGTCGGTCACACCCATCGCCATACGGTAATCAAACCCGATTCCGCCGGGTTGATTCCAACTTGCCGCCAGACCGGGCATTCCGCTCACATCCTCCGCCACGGTCATTGCGTCCGGGCGGATTTCGTGAATTACCCGATTCGCCAAACCCAAATAACAGATCGCGTCCTCGTCAATTTCAGAGCCGAAATAATCCGCATATGAGGTAAACGCCTTGCCCAATCCATGGTGCAAATACATCATGCTGGTGACTCCGTCGAAACGAAATCCGTCGAGTAAAAATTCGTCGAGGTAATAACGGCAATTAGAGAGCAAAAAGTGCAACACTTCGGGTTTGGCGTAGTTAAAAAGCAGCGAATCCCACCCCGAATGTTCGCCCCGCGACCCCTCGTGAAAGAATGCATGACGGGAACCGTCATAACGCCCCAGTCCCTCCACTTCGTTTCGGGTAGCGTGCGAATGAACCAAATCGATAATCACCCGCAACCCCAAGCCATGCGCGGCGTCAATTAGCTCTTTAAACTCGTCCGGCGTGCCAAATCGGCTTGCCACCGCAAAATAATTCGCCACATGATAGCCGAAACTGCCGTAGTACGGATGCCCCATAATCGCCATAAGCTGCACCGTATTGTACCCGGCAGCGGCGATACGGGGCAAAGTGTTAATGCGAAATTCGGCAAAACTTCCGACTTTTGCCTCCTCCTGCGCCATGCCGATATGTGCCTCGTAAATCAGCGGCGCAGCAGGCGGCGGGGGAGCTGCATTTTTGAATTTATATGATTTTTCCGGCGCGTACACCACGGCGGAAAACAGTTTTGTCGCCTCATCTTGCACCACGCAACGGGCATAGGCGGGAACCCGGTCGCCGGATCCGCCATCCCACTCCATACGAAGCAAATAATGATCCAAGTGGTGTAACGCATCGGAATGAAGTTGCAACTCCCAAACCCCGTCGGCAAGTCTGCTCATGGCATAATCGGGGCGAATCTCCCAATTATTGAAGTCCCCGCGTACAAAAATACGCGTGGCGTTTGGTGCCCATTCGCGAAAAACCCATTTCTGCCGGGTTTTATGCAATCCAAAATATTCATGACCGGAGGCGAAGTCGGCAAGGCTTCCCCCGCCGCCGGTCAACCGTTTCGCCATTTGCTCCACGTGCCTGGTCCGCATTTGCAGACAGTCGCGATAGGCGGACAAATAGGAGTCAGCGGCGAGCGGAACCGGCGCGTTACTCAATCTGGTAAAACCGGCCATAGTCGCCGCACCTTTCTTATTGGTCAACGCTGCACCAGAGGGCGTGCAAGCATATTCTCATATATTTTGATATATTCTTGCGCGGTTACGTCATGATTGAAACGCAATTTCGATTCACGCATGACCCGACTGATCTCCGCTTCCTTGATGTTCGACGGCAACGCCCAAAAACGCATCGCTTCGTCCATTGCCCACATCAACCCGCCGGTGTCGTAAGTCTCAAACGGGAAACCGTTGCCGGTATGTGTTTCAACATTCAACCGTTCCACTGTGTCGTGCAAACCGCCGGTATCGTGAACCACTGGCAGACTGCCGAAATATTGGCTGGTCATCTGCGGCAACCCACACGGCTCAAACCGCGACGGCATCAGAATAAAATCGCTCGCGGCAAACGCCAAATGCGACAACCCTTCGTCAAAGTCGCAGACCAAAACCCGATCGTAAAAATCGTGCTGAGCGACAATATTGCGGAATATCGGCTGATAATCGCCATTGGCGACAATTGCGATCTGAAGTCCCTGATCGTAATACCTGTGAATGACATTGTACAAAATGTCCGACAATAACGAACAGCCTTTTTGCATCGGGTCGAGACGCGACGGCCAAAAGAACAACGGAGCATTTTGGTCAACCCTAAGCCCGGTACGCGACTGAAAAGCTATTTTGTTGACCTGCTTGCCCTTGACATGAGTGTCGGAATTATACTTGACCTCGATATACGGATCGGACTCCGGCTTGCTGTTTTCGTCGGGGGAGTTCAAAATACCGGACGCACATCCGGCACTGTACTTGCCGGCCATTTCATTGCGGATATTTTCGGGGACAAACGAGTGTCTCCCCTCCACTATCTCCCGCAAAAACGTCGGGCTTACCGTATTGATGAAGTGTGCGGCAAAAATTCCCGATGCAAGCATATCGACCTGATTACCCGAACGGCTCTCCTCGTAATTGTACGGAGGACGTTCATAGTAAAGGTTTTGCCAAAAAGGTGCCGCATCGATACCGCGATCTTCAATCTGAGCGAGCGTCGATTTGTAGGTGTGGATATTGTGTACCGTAAACAGACAGGGAATCCCCATACGACGGGCGGCCGCCGGAATCAGCCCGGTCATCCAATCGTTGCAGTGAATCAAATCCGGTTTCACCTCGGGAATAATATTGTTGATGACTTCGCGCTGAAACGCCATCGCCTGCAAAAAGCTGTCTTTTGAGTAGTTGCTGTAAACCGAGTCGCGGTAGTAAAAGATTCGATCTTCGGCAAGGTGAATCCGGCTATTGTGCAAGTGGCTCATGTAAACGCGCAATTCATCACTGATGAGTTTGCCCACATCGACATGAAACATCTTGCGGTAATGCGGCAAGGCGACATGTACATCCGCCCCTTGTCGATACAACGCGCCGACCAAAGATGCCGAAACGTCCGCCAGCCCCCCCGCCTTGGCATTCAAGGAGTTGGCCATATTACCCATTCCGCCGGGTAAATAAGTAATTTCAGGAGTCACCACCAAAATGGTCGGGGAAGATTGAAAAGCTCTTTTCATATAATTCCAATTCCCTCGCTTGACTTACCTCGGCCAACTCATAAAGCCGGGTACGCTGTTGTCCCATTCATGACCAGCCGCCTTAATCCGGGCGGTCAACCCAAAACGACCGGCACTGTGGCATATGATTTCGCAGGCAAAGCGATAATTGTTGCCGGACAGCGTCTCGACCATATCCATCTTTTGTACGCCGCTGGCGATAATTTCGTTATGCACATTGACCGTGCCGTAGTATGCCTCGATTTCGACCTCTTCGGGCTTAAGATCCGCCAGATAAACCTGAGTGGAAATCCTGAATTTATCGCCCACATGCATCTCTGACAAATCGCCCTCGATCGTCGGTTTTTCGATGTACAATTTGTCGCCGTCAAACCCCTCGACCAATCGCTCCTTATTAGCTACCAACTCCTTGGCGTGAGCCGCATTGTCGGCGGTAAGCACACTGTAGGCGGCTTTTGCCGGTTCGTAGAATAAGCGATTGTAATCTTCGACCATGCGTTCGCTGGAAAATTCCCCGAGTCCGGTAATGATCGAAGCTTTCATGCGCTTGATCCAGCGCAACGGCAGATCCCCGTTTGAACGCTCGTAAAAACACGGAATTATCTCGTTCTCCAGCAAATTAAACAGCTGTTGCGATTCGTAATTGTCGCGGTCTTCGTCCTCGGTGTAATAGTCGTTGCCCTCAATTGCCCAACCGTTCTCGCCATTGTAAGCCTCCGCCCACCAACCGTCGAGAATACTGCAATTGATCACGCCGTTAATCGCCGCTTTCATACCCGACGTACCACTCGCCTCTTGCGGACGGCGCGGCGTATTCAACCAAACGTCAACTCCCTGGGTCAAAATTCGCGCCATGCCAATATCGTAGTTTTCAAGAAACACCAAGCGATCCTGAACCCCGTGCGACTCGGCGAACTGCACAAGTTCCTGAATCAGCCTTTTACCGGCATCATCGGCGGGGTGTGCCTTGCCGGCAAAAATAAACTGAATCGGTCGGTTGGAGTCCTTCAGCAACGCAATCAGACGATCGGGATTGCGCAGCAAAAGCGTGCCGCGCTTATAAGTGGCAAACCGCCGGGCGAATCCAATGGTAAGAATATCCGGCGAAAGCGCACTCTTCGCCAAGTCGATTTTATCTCTGTTGTGGTTAGACAAATAACGCACATTGCCTTGAATCAATTTGCGGGCATGACGCACCAGAGACTGGCGACGCAGCTCATGGGTCATCCAAAGCTCCTCGTCCGGCAACGCCTCAACCCCTTCTTTAAGTTGCTGAAGCGATGGATTATGCCCCCAGCGCGGAGTCAGATAACGCTCATAAAGACTCCAAAGATGCGACGAAACCCAAGAGGCGATATGCACGCCGTTGGTGATGTGCTTGATCGGAATCTCCGAGACGGAGCGTTGCGGCCAAAGATTTTTCCACATTTCGCGGGCAACTTCGCCATGAAGCTTACTCACGCCATTGCTGTAATTCGCCAAACGCAAGCCGAACACCGTCATCGACATCTCGTTGGCGTGGTTGCGGTCGTTAATCGGAATACCCCAGCGAATCACGCGATTAACATCAAGATGCGCCTCTTCGGCAAAAACATTCAAATACGGACGCAACAAACCGATGTCAAAAACTTCGTTGCCCGCCGGAACCGGCGTATGAGTAGTAAAGACATTGGAACGCCAAACCGATTCAAGCGCGACATTGGGGTCGTATCCGAGATCGTTGACCAGGTGCGATATTCGCGCCAATGACAAAAATCCCGCATGTCCTTCGTTCATATGACAGACCGACGGCTCGAAGCCCATGGCTATCAACGCCTTGAATCCACCGATTCCAAGCAGCAACTCCTGGTGTAAACGCATAGTCTTATCGCCACCGTAAAGTCGCCACGAAACTTCGCGTAAATCCGGCGGATTTTCGGGAATTTCCGTATCCAGCAAAATAAGCGGCACATTGCCGACCCAAAGCACCCAAACCGTAAAAAACAACTGGCGGTCAATCAGCGGAATGCTTATGGTTATTTCTTTGCCGTTTTTATCCAACCCGCGTACCAGCGGCAAATTGTGAATCTCCGACACCGGGTAGTGTTCAATCTGCCAACCGTTGCGGTCGAGAACCTGAGTAAAATATCCCTGCCGATAGAGCAGCCCCACCGCCACGAGCGGCAACAAAAGATCGCTCGCCGCCTTGAGGTGGTCGCCGGCGAGAACACCTAAACCGCCGGAAAAGATTCGGATACTCTCGTGAATGCCGAATTCCAGCGAAAAATAGGCGATGCTGCGCTCTTTTTCTTCTTTTACTTTTGAGACCTGACGCTCAAATTCCGCTTGAACCACCCGCAAATGGCGACGATAAGCCGGGTCGTGGGAAAGTTCCTCAAGCCGGGACTGCGGGACGGTTCGCAAAAACTGCTTTGCATTGCCGGAAAGTTCGCGCCACAAATTGGGGTTTATGCGTACAAACAGCTCAATCGCCATCGGATGCCAGCACCACCAAATATTATCGGAAAGTGTCTCAAGAAACTTCAAATCTTCTGGAATCCGTGGTCCGACATTATACAATTGCACATCCATAAAAAATCAACCTTTCTCAAAGAATTCCAGATACATTACACCTGAAATCCGTGGATTTCTTCACGGATTTCAGGATAACACTAATTGCCCAAGAGTATCTCTCAAGTCGTATGACGAACTACTTCTCTTCTACGATTAAGACGCTGTTCAACGACCCGATGTCGTTCGGTCGGAAATTCGGATTCCGATCGTCGATTCGCCAATCGCCGTCAACGACAAACTTGTACTCATAAACGCCCGGTTCGAGCATCATGGTACAGGAGTATACGCCATCTCCATTTTTGTCAACAAGTTGTTTTTCGGGTTGCCACGCATTGAAACAGCCGGCAACCGTCACAACTTTTCCCGGAGCATCTTCCAAAAGGAAGTTGACTCTGCGTTTGACCGGTCGATCAGATTTAGTCATGTTTTTTCTCGCCATAATACGTCTCTCCTCAATAAATTGCTCATTTTCTGCCCGATTTTCGCTCTATGAAACATCATTCACTTGCTCCAGCCGAACCTGCTATAAAATAGCACAGCAAATCCGTGCTGTCAAATTCAGACCACCTCTATTAGCGCAGCGATTTGCATAATAGACTCAATAGAAGTATTTTAGAAGGTCTGCAATTAGTAAGGGTATCTCTTAAAACTGGCTTGAGGCAGAAAATTGACAGATTCGCAATTCGAAGGTGCGATTTTGTAAGTATCTGGCTAATTTAGAGTTAACCAGATACGAGCAAGATCGCACAAACGAATGCGAGATGCAATTTTTGACCAAGTTTCCAGTTTTTAGAGGTAGCCGTAATACATCAAAATCAAGATTTACTATGAAAAATAACAACTCCTTGCGTGAAAGCCTCGGTACGCGTCTCGGTTTTATTTTGCTCACCGCCGGGTGTGCGATCGGATTAGGCAATATTTGGCGATTCCCGTTTATTTGCGGTCAGTACGGCGGGGCGATTTTCGTTTTGATTTACCTCTTCTTTTTGGTGGTTCTGGGCTTTCCGGTCATGGTTATGGAGCTGTCGCTCGGTCGGGCAAGCCGCTGCGATCTTTTTGGAGCGTACAAAACGCTCGGCTCCGACAAACGGATAAAATGGCACTACCCCGGAGCGGTGTTCTTTTCCGGCAATATCATACTGATGATTTTTTACACCACCGTCAGCGGTTGGATGATCGCCTACTCGCTCAAATTCGCCTCCGGCACGTTATCCGGGCTGGATTCACCGGGTGTCGGCAAGCATTTTGGCGAATTCCTCGCCGATCCCGGCGCGATGATCGGATTTATGACGCTTACCGTGGCAATATCCACAGCAGTTTGCGCGATTGGTCTGCGCAATGGGGTGGAGCGAATCACTAAGATTTTGATGGCAGGTCTTTTTTTGTTGCTTATCGGGCTATGCATACGCGCTTTGTTTTTGCCGGGAGCGGCGGAAGGGTTGAAATTTTATCTTTTCCCCAACCTGGATTCGATTCGCCATATCGGCTTGTTTCGCGTTGTTATCGAAGCGATGAATCAGGCGTTTTTCACTTTGAGTCTCGGAGTCGGCAGCATCGCGATTTTCGGGAGCTATATCGATCGAACCCGAACATTGCCTCACGAAACTTTGGCGATTATCGCGCTGGACACTACCGTGGCGATCCTCTCCGGGGTTATCATCTTTCCGGCTTGCTTTTCATTTGGGGTAAATCCCGGTTCCGGACCGGGGCTGGTCTTTGTCTCGCTGCCCAATGTGTTCAACGTTATGCACGGCGGAAGAATTTGGGGTACACTGTTTTTTCTGTTTATGAGCTTTGCCGCGCTTACAACCGTGGTCGCTGTCTTTGAAAACATCATCGCTTTTCAAATCGACGAGCTGAAATTCAGCCGAAAAATCGCCGCATTGACCACCGGGATCGGAATAGCGGTTCTTTCGTTGCCCTGCGCCCTCGGATTTAATTTGCTTAGTCACGTTCACCCCCTCGGCGGGAATAGCACATTTCTCGATCTTGAGGACTACATTGTCAGCGGCAATCTATTGCCTTTAGGCAGTTTGTGTGTGATTCTCTTTTGCACTTCCCGTTACGGCTGGGGATGGAAAAACTTCCTCGCTGAAGCTAATGCCGGGCGGGGAATGCGTTTCCCGGCGGTGTTGCGCATTTACGTCTCGGCGGTGATCCCGGTGTTGATTTTACTGCTCTTTTTGGTCGGTTTTTTTAAACAGTGGGCGAACTAATTGCAAAACTATTTTGATTCAGAGATAGCCTTGACTTTTAGGTAAATGGCACTATATTATCCGAAATACCCGTTAAATTAACAATATTTTAAGGAGATTTGAACATGGCGGCCAAAGTTGACAATGACAAATGTGTGGGTTGCGAAGCTTGCGTCGGAGCTTGCCCGATCGAAGCGATTTCAATGAATGACGGCAAGGCTGCCGTGGATGCCGGTAGCTGCATTGATTGCGGTGCCTGCGTTGGCGAGTGCCCCTCCGAAGCGATCTCGCTTTAAAAATTTCTGAATAACAACAGCGGAAGGCACTTAGGTGGTTTTCCGCTGTTTTTATTTTCGGGAGCGTTCGCATGAATAAAAGAGTTGCTGATTTTTTAAAGCCCGCTTTCATTTTATGCGCGTTTTTTTTATTTGCCCCAACGTATTTAAATCGCGATCTTTGGTTTGACGAAGCACTTACCTTGCTCAATTTCGCGCAACTTGACTCACCATGGGAAATCTACCGCAGTTATGTGATTCCCAATAATCAAATTCTCTACACGATAATTTTGCATTATGCAACATTTTTATTGCCCTCAGATATCGACCCGGTACTGTTTTTTCGGTTAATCTCCTTTGCCTGCGGCGGAGCAACGCTGCTTTTGCTTTATCGATTGTTTCGAGTTCGAGTGGGCGGCGGAATGATTTTGTTGACAGTGTTGACAGCTCTGGCGATCTCTGTGCCGTTTTTGATTTACGCCACCGCATTGCGCGGCTATATATTCAGCTCATTATTCGTCACGCTGTCGCTACACACCGCGCTGAATTTCGCGGGGAAACCGAATGGCAAAAACGCACTATATTTCGCTCTCTCGTCGCTGGGTGCAATCGCGACAATTTCCTCAAATTTAGCGGTATTAGCCGGCGTGGTGTTATACGCGTTGCCGCTTTTCGGAGTAAATTTTTACAAGCGGAAACAGTTTTGGATTTTATCGGCGATTCCTTTGGCGATGTTTGCACTGTTTTATCTGCCGATATATTCGTCTTTTTTAGGCTGTTTGCGCCTCGGCGAAGGTTGGAGCGACAAACAGCAAGCACTGTCGGCGACGTATGCCGGTTTTATCTATTCATTTGCGATGTTGCTATTACCGGGTGCAGGTGTTCTATTGGTGCAAAATCGTGTTCATTTCAAATGGCTTAAAATGGCGCGTTTGGCGATTTGGCTTATTCCGCTCCCGATGATTTTGCTGTTAAAAGTCGCCCCCTTCCCCCGCGTTTTTTTCCCGTTTTGGCCGCTTTGGGTACTTTTGCTTGCTGCGGGAATCCGCGATTTGACCGCGTTGAATTGCCGCTATCGCCACCGCTGGAACAGCAATGTCTGGTTTGGGGCGTTGCTTATTGCGGTGCTGGGCTGGGGATTTGTCGCGCAACAACCGAAATTACGTCTCGGCTTTTCCGATAAATTTGGCGGTGCGGGGGCGGACGATTACTTTATGGGTTACTATATGCGGACGGGACACTCGCCAAGCTTGACCGCGGGCGAAATCGCAAAAAGATACTCCAATAAACCGTTAACGGTTTATACGAGTTTTCTTGCCGACCCTTGGGCACTTTGGTTTTATCTGAATGGTTCGGGGGTAAATTTAAGCCGTTTTGAGTTTGACGGTCCGCGTGGTTTAGTTCCTGCTCTTGCTCGTGGTGAGTTGGTGATTTTGCGGCTCGATGAATCCGGCAAAGATATTGAAAGCCGATTTCATTGCCGCTTAAAGTTGCTGTTTTCCAACGCGAACCATGGGGTGTATTTTGTCGAACGCTGAAAAAATCATGGTGATCATGGGACCGACCGCATCCGGCAAAAGCGATTTTGCACTCGAAATGGCGCGGCGTTGCAACGGCGAAATTGTGTCGGTTGATTCGATGCAACTGTATCGCGGCTTAGAGATCGGTAC
>JAISIP010000118.1 GCA_031261965.1 Victivallales bacterium
GCAATGTCGTTGTCGATCGTTTTAGGCACTGAAATCACGCTGATCGACAGACCCCGTTTTTGGGTTTCCAGCGCGATGTCGTGTGCACAGCGGGCGGTTCCGTCCCCTCCGATGCAAAAAAGCAGATTGATGTTCATTCTCATAAGGGTATCTACCATCACATCAACATCTTCTGTGCCGCGTGAAGATCCGAGAATCGTCCCGCCTTGCTCGTGAATATCGTCGGTGTTTTCGTCGGTCAGGATGATCGGGGCAAGCTTGCTTTCCGGATTCAGCCCGCGACAACCGTAACGAATGCCGTAAACAATCGGAACGCCGTATTGTCCCCGCAAAGTGCTGGTCAAAAACTTGATCACATCGTTCAAGCCGGGGCAGAGTCCACCTGCGGTTAAAATCGCCGCTTTGCTCCACGTCGGGTCGTGATAGATCTTTTTGCGCGGACCGGCCAATTCAAAGGCGGGAATGGTCTCTCCTTGCTTGACATACTCTGAGAGGGTTGCGCAATCGCTGTCATACGCCACGGTGGCGGTGTCCGACACAAATGCCGTGGACGCGTCAAGCGGAGAAATCAGCTGTGCCTTGCCAAGGCGGGCGATTTTAAAATCTTTGCTGTCCATATCGATCAACTCCTTGTTTGAATATCCGAGCTAATTGCAAAACTATTTTGCCAGCCTTTGAGGTCAATAGTACCGTCAAAATCATGTCAAAAAGGTAGTTTTGCGATTAGCTCACCCCTCTGAAAACCGAAAGCATGATTCAGATTAGTTTGTACGCTTACTCAAAATAGCCGTTTCATTGTGAAATAGCAACCCGAAAACTGGATTTTTTGCAAGTTTAATACTATATTTGAGAAAATGAATCTGCCGAACAGATTGTGAGGACGGATTTTAGAGGTAGGCTTTAGAATGAGCGAACTTGTCGAAAAAGACCTTTCCCTCCGGGAAATTTCTCCGATTGCGCAAATTGCTGAAAAAATCGGCGGAATACTTTGCGGCGCGATTTTACCGGGGATTTTTCTTGGCAATATGTTTATTCGCGGGATAAAAGAAGTTCCAATTGGAGTCTGGGGAATTTCGGCAATCGTATTTGCGGTATTTTCTATTTCCGTTATTTTAGGTGCGTTGCTGATTGTGGCACTCGAACGTAAATCAGCGGACTATCGGAACAAGACTTTGCTCTTGGGAGTTCTGGTACTTATCTTATACGTGCTGGATTTTAACTCTTCGGTTGCGATAGTTTGGTGTGGCATTATCAGCGGCGGGTATTTGGCGGCTCTCCCGCGTCAAAGGGTGTCTATGCGAGATTTTTTTGGCGTATTTTTTGCCCTTTCGGCGGTAATTTCAGTAAAAAACGGTTATTTTTCAACGATTATTTCGCCAATAATTATTCCGCTCCTATTTGGCTCGATTATTCTCTGGCTAAAAACGTCGTGGAAGGCGCGGATTTTTATGGTTTTAGCACTTTGCGGTTTTACCATAGTGCTTTGGTGTAGCGTAGTGCTTGGGTATAACGTTTTTTCTCAGCAACGACCGACTGTGGAAATAAGAGCCAAGAACACCGCTTCGGCGTTGCCGGCATTGTTGATGACCGACTCCGATTTATGTCGCATTTTGTTGATCGGAGAAGATGATTCTTCGCTGCCGGAGATTTGGCTTGAAATGCCGTTTGTAACTCAAATTGACTCGATTTCCTGGCAAGGAGCGGCAAGTTCAAAAATCGAAAACCCAAGATTCAAACGCTATAAAGCTCAAGCGGGAAGAGCGATTTTTGCGTTGATTCCACATTACAATCTTGTTTATATTGAACAACTTCCTGACAACAAAAGAGTTGCGCAACGTGCTTTTGTACAGGAACTCTGGAATCATCTCGCTTCCGATGCCGTTCTGATTTTGCCCGGCGCAGATCGCTCGTTTTTGCCTGATTCTGCGCAGGTAGTCGCTCTGCCCGGAGCGAAAGGCGATAAAATTGCCGCTTCGCACCGCACGTTATCGACCGATCTGGATTTACTTGATTCCCGGTTGCAAGAGTTGCTTAAGCCGTTTGAATCAGAAACGACGCTTCCGGCAGGACTTCTTTCGGCACTTTATCCATCCGATAAACCCCCGGGGATTCCTTCGAGCGATGACGGATTTGCGCGTCCGCAAGGTGATTGCCCGATGTGGATGTACGTCGCATTTTTGGGAGCATTGATAGTGTACGGGGCGATTAGGCTCTGGCGGGGGAGATTTCAAAAGAATCAGTGTCAATTTGAGCTGGTGGAAAATTCCGCCGGGCTGACGCTTATTTTGCTGGCGGCATACGAGGCAATGTCGTCCGGAGAACTTTTTACCGGGATTTCAAGCGATTATCTGTGGGGATGCGTCGGCTTGAGTGTAATTGTGTTGCCGTTGCGCAACCGCGCCACCCAACTACTCGCATTTGTCGCGATTTGTTTGCCGGGAGCTTGGTTGCTCCGGCAGGGGGTTGTACCCGAAGAATTGCTTTGGTTGATTGTTACGGTGATCGTTGCGATAACCTCAGGAACTATTCAAAACCGAATTGTAAGCGTGTTTGCTGTTTCGGGTGTTCGCGGGGTCATATTTTCGGCTTTAGGCGGGATTGTCGGGGGAGGGCTTTACCTCGGCTTGGGGATTTATGCCGAAAATTCGCTGCTTTTTGTGATCTTAACAGCGGCGTGGTTGCGGCTTGCCTGGGCGTTGAAACTGTAGGCTATCCTGTCGTTTTTCCGCATTGTTGACTTGAAATCTTTTGCGAAACGCATTATTTTATGGGGTTGCCCGGGTAGCTCAGTGGATAGAGCAGAAGTTTCCTAAACTTTTGGTCGGAGGTTCGATTCCTCTCTCGGGTACCATAGATACCCTTCATTACCTTCGATCCTTTGAACGCAGATTTCTATCCCCGGAAACTGTATTTTGGAAAAGAGTCAGTGGCGCATTGATATCACCACGCTTAGTAATGCTGGCGGAGTCAATATATCCTTTGCCATAAAAATTTCCATATCGGTAAAAAAAGAATATTGGTCGTGATGTGTTATCAAAAACACAAGGAATCTGTTTTGTGTTGTATCCAATTCTGGGAGCTATAGTCAGGTAGGAAATATCTGTTATTCCTCTGGCAATTATAAATCCATCTTGATCGTTTTTAGAAAACATTGTCAAATGTAGACTTTCGGGTTGGTATATCCCTCTTGCGTCTTTTTCTTTTTTTCTTATGACATTGTTGTTGCTATCAGTTGAAACAACCAATCTCATATAGTCATTTTTATGTGCTAACTCATTTGCGTTAATTTTTTTATTTACTTCAAATTTGTCCATTTGAAAGATGGACAAATCCATATTTTGCAAATTCAATCTAAATGAGGAACTCTTTTTCTTTAATCTTGCATTTTCCCCGATTTCTCTCATTATAATTTTAAAATCTTTTTTTGCAAAATTTTTATTAACTGCATTTGTACCCAAGGTGGAGAAAGCTAATTTTTCAGAAAAATAACCATTTTTCTGAAATGATAAAACAACAGATGTAAAACCAACTTGTTTTACAGAAAAATGTTCATTTACTGTAGTTGTAATTTTTTTTGATTCAGGTTGTTGAGGATTTAGAACGCGATGAAATGCTATCGTCAGTTGAACATTTTGCAGTGGCTTATTGTTTTGATCTACAATATCTCCTGCTAATTCAAAACTGCTCTCATCGCACTGTTTTTTCAAAATTGCAAGAATTTCTCTCTGTTTTATCTCATTGGTCGGTTGAGTTTGAGCGCATAAATGAGATGTAAATATAAAATTCCCGAATAGCATAAAAACACAAATGATAATTTTTTTCATGACAACAATCCTATTTATGACAGAGTTTCAATGAATTATACTAGAAAATTCGTCAAATACTTTAAAAACCCACGGATAAATAACGTACAAAGGAATATCTTTGCAATCGCTATGGGCAACAGTTCCCCACCCTAAAGTATGGGCTTGTACGGTTCTTCCAAAAAAGGGAACTATAGTTAGACCAATAGGATTAGTTATGTCCGAATTCGAATAAGAAGTGGTTCTTCTGCCTACCTGCATGAGGGCTGAGTATTCTGGCAAGGCCCAATTTGCATTTGAGCCAGCGTTTGGCTGTGGAGTTCTGTAGGGTTGTGTATTATCACGATTATACGCTGTCCCAGCCGTAACATTTGTGGTTTTCTGAAGCATTAGCGCATAATCCCAATAAGTATGCGAATTTATTGTTTCGCCCGCAACGGCATCACTTGCCACATGTCCTGTCTGTCTGAAATAGAACGCCCAAGAGTGCCGTTTTAGCTGATCTTCGGTATAGGTAATAGCATGTCCCGGGTCGGTAGTGGCAGTATACTCAACATTGTCTTGCTCCCAAAACGCCTCCTCCCACACCGCACCCTGGATACTAATCGCGTTTTCAACCAGTGTCCCTCCGCCCAGTGCTTTGTGCAACCGCAACGCATCCCACATCACCAAGTTGCCGAGGCTATGCGCGCCAATACTAATATTCTTATTGGTTGGCAATGAAGTGAGAAATTGACGCACGGAACGCGAAGATTGAAGCGCATGAAAAACATTAGTGTCAAAATAGGTAAAATTACCCTCATCACCCTCCCAGGTTAGACCAATATAATTGTCGCGATAGCCAGACCAATGGAGTCGGCGGAACATCACCCGATTCCACTTATATGCTTCCTGGAGATCAACATTAAACCCGTGCAGGAAGATGAAAAAGTCTTTGGTTGTGTCGTAGTTTTCGGCAAAGCCGGAAACCGCCGTGACATTGGGATAGGTTTGAAAATTAG
>JAISIP010000184.1 GCA_031261965.1 Victivallales bacterium
AATCGGAGATTTTAACGTGGCCAAAGACGATGTAATTCGAGTGGAAGGTGTGGTTCGGGAGTTGCTCCCCAATACCATGTTTATGGTGGAAATTCAGACAGGACATATGGTCAACGCCCATATTTCGGGCAAGATGCGGATGAATTTTATCCGCATTCTTCCCGGGGACTCGGTGACGTTGGAGATGTCGCCCTACGATCTGACCAAAGGGCGGATTGTATTCCGTAAAAAATAACCGTTTTAGAACATTAAAATATAGAGAGAAAAAAGATAATGAAAGTACTGGTCATCAATGCCGGCAGCAGTTCGATGAAATTTACGCTGTTTTCGATGGCGGACAACAAGGTTTTGGCAAAAGGGCAGTTTGAACGTCTCGGCACGGACAAGCCTAATATGATCTACAAACGGATCGCCGACGATCTCAAGTTTGAGGGGGTTGTCCCGGTAAAAAATCTGGAAGAAGCGTTGAAAAAAATCTGCGCCAAGCTTGTTGACCCGGCGGACGGAGTGCTGAAAGACCTCAAAGAGATCGTGGCGATCGGGCATCGGGTTTTGCTCGGCGGCGAGAAAATTACCAAGCCGGTCAAGGTCGATGAGAGTTTGAAAGCGACCATTCGCGAATACATTCCACTCGGGCCGCTGCACAATCCGGCGAATCTTGCCGGAATTGAGGCGTGCGAATCGGCGATGCCGGGAGTTCCCAATGTCGCGGTGTTCGACACCCAATTTCACATGACTATGCCGCCGGAGGCGTATTTGTATGCTATTCCTTACGAATTCTATCAGAAATACGGCATTCGTAAATACGGTTTTCACGGTACCAGTCACCGCTATGTGACCTTGGCGACCGCGAAATTTCTCGGTAAAAAATCCGAAGATGTGACGTTGATCACCTGCCACTTGGGCAACGGGTGCAGTATGGCGGCGGTCAAAAACGGCAAAGTTATCGATACGACCATGGGGTTGACGCCGCTGGAGGGGTTGATGATGGGGACGCGTTCCGGCGACCTTGATCCGGCGGTGGTGATCAATCTGATTGATAAAGGGTATACCTCCAAAGAGGTAGATACGATTCTCAACAAAAAGTCCGGGCTTTTGGGGGTAGGTGGCATTAACTCCGGCGATATGCGCGATATGATCAACGCTGCGGAAGGCGGCAATGAACAAGCTGAGCTGGCACTCAAGATGTTTGCCCGGCGTGTGGTCAAATATATCGGGGCATACTTTGTGTTGCTCGGCGGGGTTGACGCGCTGGTCTTCACCGGCGGGGTAGGGGAATACTCAGTGCCGATGCGCAAGCGGATCACCGGGCAGATTGAAGCTCTCGGAGTTAAGCTTGACGACACACGCAACAAAGAGTGTTTCGGCAAAGCCGGAGTGATTTCGACAGACGACAGTGCCTGGAAGATGATCGTTATGCCGACTGATGAAGAGTTGATGATTGCCCGGGATACGGTTTCCGCACTCGGTTTGTAAAATTAACAGGAGTAATAAAAAATGTCGATATTAAACACTCTTATTGAACGCGCCCAAAAGAACCCCAAAGTCATCGTGTTGCCGGAGGGGCAAGACCCGCGGGTGGTGGTCGCTGCGAATAAAGCCGTGGAAAATAAAGTTGTACGCAAAGCCATTGTGTTGGGTAGCGAAAAGGAGATCGCCGAAGCGTGTGCCAAAGGCGGAGTCGCCGAACGCAAGTTTGAGACGCTCGATTATCTCAATAGCGAACTGTTTGCGGATTTTTCGGCGGAATTTTGCAAAATGCGCGAGAAAAAAGGCATGACCCCAGAAAAAGCCACCGAGACGATGAAGAGCCGAATTTATTTTGGCGCGATGATGTGCCGTCGCGGTATCGCCGACGGGCTGGTCGCCGGCAGTATTGCCTCCACTGCGGATATGTTGCGTGCCGCGTTTCACTGTATCGGGACGGCTCAGGGCATTAAGATTGCGAGCAGCTGTTTTGTGATGGATCTGAAGACCCCGACCGACTCAGGCGACGATGTGTTGCTCTTTGCGGATTGCGGGGTGAACCCGAATCCGACGGCGGAGGAGCTTGTGGACATCGCGCTTGCCACCGGGGCGACCTACCGGGCGTTGATTGGTAAGCAACCCAAAGTGGCGTTCCTTTCGTTCTCCACAAAAGGCAGTGCCGACCATGAGATTTTGAACAAGGTCAAAGAGGCAGCCGCGCTGGCGCAAGAGAAGATCGCCAATGAGAAGTTGGACATCGTTGCCGACGGCGAACTACAAGCCGATGCCGCGCTGGTTCCGGGGGTTGCCGCTGCCAAAGCACCGAACAGTCCGCTTGCGGGCGGGGCTAATATCTTGATATTCCCTGATTTGAATGCCGGGAACATCTGCTATAAACTGGTGCAACGTCTTGCCAAAGCTGACGCCTACGGTCCGATCTTGCAAGGTTTGGCGAAACCGCTCAACGACTTGTCACGCGGTTGCGTCGCCGACGACATCTTCGGTCAGATCGTCATCACTGTCTGCCAAGCCGGATAGTCTATCGATTCAATTACACTCACCGTCTCACTGCTTTCAAGGTGGTGGGGCGGTTTAGGCTACCTCTAAAAACTACCTTGAGTTAAAAAATCGGCAGATCCGCAATTTTTAGCCAAGTTCCCAGTTTTTAGAGATACCCTTTATTTTTGCAGGCGGTGGAATTCGCAAAGGGCGAGCAGCCAATTGTTCAGCGTCCGCCAATAGGTCGCTTTGCAAATTGGCAACGGTGAATTTTCCACCCCGGCAGCGACTAAGTTTTCGAGAAAATCGCTCTCTTTTTCGCTTTTCGGGGTTGGTAACAGACCGCTTTCATAGAGATAGGTGGTGCGAATCACTACGGCGCATTGCTCCATGGTCCAACGCCCCAGAGTGTCTTCCGGCGCGGAGAGCTGCGAGAGAACGCCGCGCAATGCGTCATAAGTCAGCGGTTGAGGCACGGCGGGGACGGCGTTTTTTAGCAAAAAACTGCCGATTCTCCCGGCGAGCTGAAAGTGCTTGGGGTTATTTGCCAGCGCGTCAAATGCGGTCGCCAGCTCCATTTGCCTGGCGGTGAATAGATCATTGGCGTTATCTTCGTTGAACTCCACCTCAAGTTCGCGAAAAAGATCCGCGATCGGGAATTTCTTTTCGGATAGTTTCATCGCACTGTTCGCGACCAAATTCAACCGCCCAAAATCGGGGCTGAGTCCGGAGAGCAAGAGAGCGTTCTCCCGGTACGGCTTTTTGGCAAGCACGATTATTTGCGTGGAAATCATGGTGTTAATTTAGCTGTTTTTTCAGTTCAACGATCACCAGTTGCGGGTTGGCTTTGCCCTTGGATAGTTTCATAACTTGCCCGACTAAGAATTGCAAGACCTTTTCGTTGCCGGATTTATATTGTTCCACCTGAGTTGGATTTTGCGCGATAGCTTGAGTTACGACTTCGGTGATGGCACCGGAATCGCTTACTTGTACAAGCCCTTTGTCTTTAACGATTTTTGCGGCTTTTTCCCCGGTGTTGAACATTTCCGGGAAAATCTCTTTGGCGATTTTGCCATTGATGGTTTTTTGCTCAATAAGCTCAATAAGTTCGGCGAGATTTTCGGGGGTAACGCGACATTCGTCGAGCGGGCATTTGGTTTCGCCGAGCAAGCGCAAAAGTTCGCCGCCGACCCAGTTGGCGACTAATTTGGGGTATTTCGACGCTTTTGCGGCGCGGTCAAACCAGGCGGCGAGGGCGCGATCTTGAGTTATGACTTCGGCATCATACTCGGTCAGGGCGTAGTCGCGCAAAAAGCGTTCGCGCATTGCACTTGGCAGTTCCGGCAAATTTGCACGCAACTCTTCGATCTCTTCATCGGTAAAGATCACCGGCATAAGATCCGGGTCGGGGAAGTAGCGATAATCATGCGCCTCCTCTTTGGTACGCATAAGATAGCTTTCGCCGGAGTCGTCGTTCCAGCCGCGGGTCTCTTGTCGCAGGGTTTCGCCACGGTCAAGCAGCTCGGCTTGCCGTTCGATTTCGTATTCGACGGCACGGTGGGCGGCGCGAAAACTGTTCATATTCTTCAGTTCGATTTTCGTGCCGAACTCTTTTTGCCCGATCGGACGCAACGAGATATTCACATCGCAACGCATCTGCCCTTTTTCCATATCGCAATCGCTGATTTCGCCGTATTGCATAATCTCTTTAATGCCGGCGAGATAGGCATAGGCTTCGTCGGCGTTGCGCATATCCGGCTCGCTTACCACTTCGAGCAGCGGCACGCCGGAGCGGTTGTAATCCGCGCCGGAGGAGGCGCCCATATGGTTAAGCTTGGCAGGGTCTTCTTCGAGGTGAATACGGGTAATGCCCACGATTTTTTCCGGCAAGGGGTTTCCCGAGAATCCGATTCCGCCGATTTTTAGTTTGCCGTTTTTGCAAAAGGGCAGGTCGTATTGGCTGATTTGATAGTTTTTGACCAAATCGGGGTAGAAGTAGCTTTTGCGGTCGAATTTGCTGAATTTGGCGATTTCGCAATCGGTCAAAAGTCCGGCGCGTACGGCTTTTTGAATCGCGGTGCGATTGGGTACCGGCAGTGTGCCGGGGTAGCCCATGCAAACCGGGCAAATCAGGGTATTGGGCTTTGCTCCGTATTGGTTGGCGCAGGAACAGAACATCTTGCTTTTGGTGCGGACTTGAACGTGGATTTCGATACCGATGACGACTTCGTATTTCATGCTATTTTCAACTTAAAGGGTTAAAGGCTACCTCTAAAGGTTACTCTCTTTAATGTAATGGACATGGGGTGTTTTGTCAAGATTTTTTTGAAAACTATAAACAGGTTCTAAGGGTTATTTCTAAAAATAATGCCTCTTCACTGGAATTTGTGGGTCGCGCAACGGGGGATTGAGCTCAAATGATTTGGTTGTCAGAAAAAGTAACGGATGTTTCCGTT
>JAISIP010000191.1 GCA_031261965.1 Victivallales bacterium
TATCGGACTTTGTCGCGTTATGCTCTCAAAGAAAAGCTAACCGCCACCGCCAAACGCGAAGCCTCGACGCGTTACAGTTACGATGCGGTCAGTCGTCGCCTTTCGGAATTTTACCGGGAGAGTATCGAAGAGCAAAAGCTAATCACGCTTTAGGGTATCTCTAAAAACTGGAAACTTGGCTAAAAACTGCATCTCGCATTTGTATGCACGACCTTGCGCACATCTGGTTAACTCCATGTTAGCCAGATGCTTGCAAAATCGCGCTTCCAAATTGCGAATCTGCCAATTTTGTAACTCAAGCCAGTTTTTAGAGATACCCTTTAGAGATACCCTCTACAGCAAGACAACGAAGAAATCAACTCAAACTGCAAAAATATTTTGATTGGAGCATTATTACAGCTCAAATTATGGGAAATTTTTCGCGATTTTTGTGTATTTTGCGGTTGTTATACGGGAACGGGACGATGTAGACAAAAGTCCCTACACCGCCGTCCGTCGTACGGACCGTTTTTTGCGTTCGGAAAGCACCACCGCCACCGGCTCGAATATCAGCACGATCGCTTCAAGAGTCCAATAGATACATTGCTCATAGGATTTAATCGGGCGTTCGCCCAAAGTACGCAAATTTTCGGTGGCAAGAAAATAAATCACTTTGCCCAGTCGCCGGGGATCGAAGATCAACCCCTCGCTCCAAAACTCATTGAGAATCCAAATCCAGCTGACCCAACTCAGGTAAAATGACCAAACACCAAGCACAAGTGCGGCAATCACAATCCCGGTTTGCGATCGAAAATCGGTTCGCTTTGCCCACCAAATAACCCCGCAGCCGTTTAGCACTACCATGCTGAAAAGTGTCGCAAGAGACACCGCTACATACGGGACGAAATAGCTGACTAACGCGTAAATAAAACTGCCGACCGGAATTACCGATACTGACCATAAAACCACAAAAAGCGAAAATTTCAGAACACAACGCAAATCGTGATTTTTTTCGTTGACCGGCGATTCCGACATTTTAGAAGCAGCCTTATTTTCTTTCACGCCAATCAGTTTATTTCTTTTCCAAAAGGAATACGCACCCGACCGCAAACAAATTTGACCAATGTTTGGTTAACAACGGGAAAGATTGCCCGATCGGGATCTCCTGAATAACATTGATTCCCAAATGATTGCACAAGCGCCTGAAGTCTTTGATCGTACCTAAATGGATGTTGGGAGTATTGTACCACTGATAGGGAATTTGCCTGGTCCGCGGCATTGCACCGGTAAAAATCAGCTGCATCCGGCAGTAAAAATAGCCGAAATTGATAAAACTCACCGCCGCAAGTTTTCCGACCCTGACGATTTTTCGCAACAACTGATCCGGGTGACGCATCTGCTGAATCGTCTGACTTAAGATCACCAAATCAAACGAATCGTCGTCGGCGAAATCAAACTCCCCGTCGAGGTTGCTCTGTACCACCGGCACTCCGTTGGCAATGCACTCGGCGATGAGATCGGAGTCGATTTCCATGCCGAGGACTTCTGCCCCGCGCTTGCTTTTCAGCAGCTTTAAAAAAACTCCGTCGCCGCAACCGAGGTCAAGAACCCGATGACCGGGATCAACCAGCTCGGCTATGATCTCAAGATCAGGGCGATTTTTAAATTCAAGATGATGATGTATTTCAGCCACGACGCACCTCGAGAATATTGCGCAAAAAATCGCGAACCATCCGCCCCAACGCGTCAACTTCAAGTAAAAACGCATCGTGACCGTAACCCGACTGAATTTCGCAAAACGACACATTCAACCGATTTTTCAGCAACGCCGACACGATTTTAAGCGATTCCGCCGTCGGGAAAAGCCAGTCGCTCGAAAACGAAATCACCAAAAATGTCGCCTTTGCCGCCGACAACGTTTTGGACAAATCTCCACCGCTGCGCCGTGCCATATCAAAGTAATCCATCGCCCGCGTAATGTAAAAATAGCTGTTGGCATCGAAAAATTCGACAAAACGCCGTCCCTGATGTTCCAGATAACTCTCCACCGCGAAATCGCGCTTAAAATCAAAACTGTAACGGTCGGTGTCTTGCAGCTCACGCCCGAATTTACGGCTCATGGATTCGTCGGAGAGGTAAGTAATATGCGCCAACATACGCGCCGTCGAAAGCCCCCCTTCGGGAACTTGATCGGACGCGTAATCCCCCCCGTTCCAGCGCGGATCGTTTTTGATCGCTTCGCGTCCGACCCAGTCAAACGCGATACTTTGCGGAGAAAGCTGTGAGGTCGTGGCAATCGGTATGACCCCATCGACCATGTCGGGGAAATTTATCGCCCACTCCAACGCCTGCATACCGCCCATCGAACCACCGATAACCGCCAAAAGTCGTTTGATGCCAAGGTGTTCAACCAGATGCTTTTGTGCTCTGACCATATCGCGAATAGTGATCACCGGAAAAGTAAGATTATAAGGTTTGCCGGTATCGGGGTCGATCGAACGCGGTCCGGTTGACCCGGCGCAACTGCCGATAACGTTGCTGCAAATCACAAAGTATTTGTCGGTGTCAATCGCCTTGCCCGGTCCGACCATATCGTCCCACCATCCAGGCTTGGTGTCATCGGCGCTGTAGCGTCCGCAAACATGCGAATTGCCCGAAAGCGCGTGTGCCACGAGAACCGCATTGTCGGCGGCGGGCGACAGCTTACCCGCCGTCTCGTAACGGATATTCACTTGTTTTAGCTCTTTGCCGCAATCCAACTTCAGCGGTTCGGGCAGTTCAAAATCGAGTGGTTCGGTAATTAACAACTTGATACATGTCTCCTGCTAAGATAGCCTAATATACACTTGCGCTTTATCTAATGCAAGAGTTAGTATTTGCTGTCGGCGTAATTGACCCAGCCTCCGGCTTTGACCAATTCGAGGTCGAATTCGCCAATATCAAACGCAAACACCTTGCTGATTTTCGCATTTGAGACAGTAAAAGTCTTTTTCGCCAAATCAGTTACAAGTGTGGCTTCAGCTCCGGCAAAAGTCGCAAAAATCTCATCGATTTCGCTCTTCTTCAGCGAAATTGCCATAAGTCCGCAATTGAACATATTTTGCCGAAATATCCGGGCGAAATTTTCGGCTATAACCAGATTGATCCCATTGCACTCCAACACCCACGGCGCGTGTTCGCGGGACGAACCGCAACCGAAGTTTGCCCGGGTAACGATGACGCTTTTGCCGGCGATGTCCCGCTTGGGATCGAAGCCCGGCAAAGAGAGATCCTCCAGACAGTACGGTTTCAACGCCTCTTTGGTCAGCTCGGTCAAATACTTCGCCGGGATAATCTCGTCGGTGTTGATGTCGGAACGGTCGAGAAATAAAATTTTTCCGTTAAAAATTTTCATTGTAACTGTATTCCTATAACTTACTTGCCGGTAAAAAGCGGCGAATTCGTGATCACTCCGGCAATCGCGGTGGCGGCGACGGTGGCAGGACTCATAAGGTGAACCATACCGCCTTTGCCCATACGACCGTTGAAGTTCCGATTGGTGGTTGAGGCACACGATTCACCGGCGGCAAGAACCCCGTTGCTCATACCTAAACACGCGCCGCAAGTCGGATTCGTAACGCAGAACCCGGCATCCATAAAAATCGCGATAAGCCCCTCATTCAGAGCTTCGCGATAAATCTTCGGCGTGGCGGGAGAAACAATCGCCCTGACGTTTTCGCTAATGCGTTTGCCTTTGAGGATTCCCGCCGCGATACGAAGATCCTCAAGCCGCCCGTTGGTGCAGCTGCCGATGTAAATCTGATTTACCGCAGTTCCCTCCATTTCACGAACGCTCTTGACTTGATCGGGTTTATAGCCAAACGTCACTTGAGGTTCTATCTCTGATACGTCAAGCGTGACTACTTTGTCGTACACCGCATCGGCATCCGGCAAATATTTGGAATACTCGGCAAGCGCGGCATCTTTGCTCGAAAAGTCCTTTCCGATAAACGGCCACAAGAAATCCACCGTGACCATGTCGGGATAGCAAATTCCGCAAGTTCCGCCCGCTTCGATCGCCATATTGCAGAGCGTCATACGCGAATCCATCCTCATGTCATCAACCGCCGAGCCGGCAAATTCGATAACCTTGTCGGTCGCACCGTTCACGGTCAAAAGCTTAATCACCGCAAGAATCACGTCTTTGGCGAACACTCCGTCGCGCAACTTGCCGTTTAACACAATTTTTATGGTGGCGGGTTCGCGCATGGTGCAAACCCCTTTAAGAATGCCAACCTCAAGGTCGGTCGTTCCCACCCCGGCGGCAAACGCGCCGAACGCACCGTGCGTGCAGGTGTGTGAGTCGCCCATAATAATAGTGAAACCGGGGCGAATAAACCCTTTTTCCGGGAAGATCGCGTGGCAAACACCGTTTTCGCCAACGTCAAAGAAATCCTTAATACCCTGACGCTTAGCCCATTCGCGCATGGTCTTGCCCTGTTCGGCGGTCTTGGAATCCTTTGCCGGGGTAACATGGTCGATCACCGCTTTGATTTTAGTCGGGTCAAAAACCCGATCTTTGCCGATGGCGACCAGATCGTTGATCGCGATCGGGGTGGTGATTTCGTGGCAAAACACCCGATCGAGTGATAAGACTCTAACCCCCGGTGCGGGCGTATCGACGGTGTGGGCATCAAAAATCTTTTGGGCTACAGTTTTTCCCATTTTCAGCTCCTATATTGAACGTTTTTGCAATGCGCGCTTAATATACCATAAAAACCGCTGAGTTTCAATATTTTTACCTGTTTTGAAATGCAACAAACGGCATTTTTTTTAGGATACTCCATTAATAGCCTGATTTTTTTGCATTTTTTTGATTTTTTTTCGTGTAACCTATTGACAATTTGATATTTATTTGGTATAATTACTACAGAAAAATCGCATTTTACAAAATTTTTGCGGATTGGGTTTAATTATTGTAGCTTAAACTAAACAGTGCAATTGGATTCCTCGCTTACATAATAGCGATGGAATTACACATCCCAATCGTGACTTCCGCTGAATCTACCTTGCGTTGCTTCAACAAGTTCAAATCCGAAAAGAATGTGTATCAAATTGCAATTGTTTTGCGGTTGAACATTGTTTTTTTTACCCGGTAAATCATTCCGGTATTGAGAAAGTAGAGAAAGGAAAACAAAAAGAGATGAACATCTACGTAGGCAACCTCCCGTACAGCATCGATCGCGATGAACTCAAGGCTACTTTCACCGCGTTCGGCGAAGTGACCTCAGCCCGCATCGTCACTGATCGCGAAACCAACCGCTCCAAAGGTTTCGGTTTTGTTGAGATGCCGAACGACGCCGAAGCCCGCAAAGCCATCGACGCATTGAACGGGCAGGAGT
>JAISIP010000205.1 GCA_031261965.1 Victivallales bacterium
AACCCAACCTTGAATGGAGCGGATGTTATTTCCAATACGGAATGGACGGGAGGCAGCACGCCGCTCCATGCCACTATCATGTGGAATGCGGCGCAGGATAACGATCCGCCGACCTTGCGTTATGAGTTGCAATACCGGCTTGCCGGCAGTTCGGGCAGCTGGACGACCAAGACGATTTCTGTCAAAGATTCGCTGTCGTGGGCGGTAGATTTGGCGAACAGCGATTGGGAGTATAAGCTTACCGCCTACAACGCGGCGGGGAACGCATCGAACACTGTTACCGGCACATGGCTTGCCGACAATGTCGCACCGATCTTTGTCGATGAGACCAACGTAGAGGTGAGCAATACGTATGACTTAACGACCCAAAACAACACGCTTACATTCACCTGGTCCAATGCGGAGGACAAATCCGCAAGCCGACCGAATTCCGGGGTGGATCATTTTGTCCTGTCGCTCTCGGATTTGGATGGCAATCGCCATATTTTAGGAAACATTGTACACGATGCAAGTAAGGACAGCTACACTCACACCACCACCGTTGGACTGAACGGCGCGTTGAAGTTACCCGAAGGCAACTACGATTGGCGCATCGAAGCGCATGACAAGGCCGGTAATGTCGTAGGAGTCGCAGGAAATCAAATTACGATTGACACCGATGCGCCGACCGGGCAAATATTCAATCTAAGAAAGAACGGTCTGATTACTTATCGCCCGGGTGACAATATCAGCGAACTGCGTGAAAATGTGCAGTTCGGTCTTCCGTTGGGATCGCCCGTCACGCCCGCCGGGAGTGAAAATGATATTATAAGTCTTTATTGCGATTTCTCTTTTAACAGCACCTATGTGGACAACCTCGGAGCGATGAAATATGTTTTCCAGATTTGTGACAACGCCGCATTCACCGGGGATCGGTTTTATGAGTTCATCTCCGACTATACGTCGTTGCATTTGTCCGACAAGAACGGATTCGGGGTCGGTGCGATAGCGAACACTCCGACCAATGAAGTTCATTGGCGGGTTATGGCGATGGATTCCAAGGGCAACCGCACCGGTGACTGGTTTAACGGCGACGTGTTTATCATGACCGCCGAGGGAATGCCTGGATACATTACTGATACGGACGCTCCGACCAATATTGTCAGCATCATTGGAGGACAGGAAACCGATGGCGTTTATCTGACTTGGGATGCTTCATACGATCTTTTTGGTGTTGATAAATACCAGATCAGGTATACGTTAACCGGCGGCGATACGAAAACATTTTCGGTATCTGCGACCGAGACCTCGACGGTGCTGACTTCTTTGGCGGACGGCGATTATACCTGGAGTGTCCGCGCCGTTGATTACGTCGGGCATACCAGTGATTGGTTTCCCCAATCCATCGCCAAGTTTACGGTGGATACTGTCGCCCCGGTATGGAAAAATGGAGCGAACTTGCGAGTCGCCACTGTCCATGAATCAAGAGATTTGACGTTCACGTGGAATAAGGCGGACGATAAAAATCTGATCGGCTACTTTTTGACGATCACCAAAAAAAGCGACAGCGGCGATGTTACCGAACGCGTGAACATCTACGATCCTTCGGCTACCAGTTATGTCTTGCGTGATCAGGACAACGGTAATTACGAGTATACGATTCACGCGCAGGATTTGTTCGATAACGTCTCGGCAAGCAGCAATAAGGTAACTGCCACTGTGAATGTCAGCAATGACGCAGGGCAGACGTTTGAAACGGCAAAAACACTATCATGGGGTGCGACCGATCAACAGACGGTAGGTGTCGGTGACTCCGCGGACTTTTTCACCGGTGAGTTTTCGGGGGCGGCGAAGCTCAACATCACTATTTCCGATTTAACGAATCTCAACGGTAAAAAATCAGGAGGCAAGTTGCTTATCTACCGAGCCGACGATCACAAGCTCAAAAAGAGTTACAAACTCAAACTCGGAACCACGTCAATTTCTGGTCTGCTTTGGGACATCAATAAGTATGGCGGCAGATACTATGCCAAAGTCATCTCTTCTAACAAAAAAGATGTTATACAGTATAAGATCACCGCAAGTCAGAATCTGTTTGAAAAATCGAGCAAGAATACAGATTTCGGCAGTGCCGTACCGCTTACGCTTGATGCGGCCGGCAAGGGCGAGTTCACTAACGGTTGGGTCGGTTTCGGCGACAAGGACGACTATTATAAGTTCACCACCGCCGACAATGGCGCAATTAAGATGAATATGACTATGCGTCAGCAGAATCCTCATACCAAATATAAAGTTGCACTTTATAATGCGGCTGGGAAGAAACTCAAGAGTGTCACTTTAAATGGTGATCTCGGAAAGGTTACTGACATCTTTACCAAGGATGTGCTGGCGCTGAAAGGCACATATTATGTGAAGATCAGCTCGGCGAAACCGGACAAAGGTACGCAAAATGGTTATTATGACTTTACGATCAACGACAACTATTTCATCAACGAGTACGAAAGCGATGACGGCAAGAGCTTTACGGTCAAGGATTCGATCAATACGTCGATTTCCGGCTGGGTCGGTTTCGGCGATGCGGCGGACACATACTTGCTGGATGCCAAAGCCGGATCGTACTCGGTATCGATCAACGGAGTCAGTGCCAAGCTGAAAGTCACCTTGCGTGATGCAGCTACCGGCAAAAAGGTCAAATCCTGGAGCGTTACCGAGGCGAATAAGTTGTTGCTTGACCATTCCTTGCTTAAGGGCAAGACCTATTTGGAGGTCAAGGCAAGCGACAACGGCAAAGGTAAACAGAACAGCGATTATACCGTAAATATCGTTGCCAACGAGATCTTACCGAAAGCGACGAATAACAACGACTTGGCGAGTGCGACAACCGTGAACTTCGGAAAAGCCAAATCCATTAACTTGCAGGATGAGTGGGTTGGTTATGGCGATTCCGCGGATTTCTTCGGTTTCCAACTTGATTCGGCCTCGAAAGTTGATTTGAATCTTGATCTTGCCAACAAGCAATTGCAACTTGGCAAGGATGTCAAGGTGAAACTCTACAACGCGGCGACCGGGAAATCGGTCAAGCTCGACGCCGGACTCACCACACTCGACACGCTTGAAGCCGGCAAGTATGCGGTTTCAGTTGATATGTTAAAAACGGAGAGAAACTGGAGTGCTTATGACTTGGGCATAAGCAAAATTGCGTAAGGGAGCCATCCCTGGAACCTCCGTTTGGAATTCCAAACGGAGGTTTTTTTTGCTTTACGGCACTTTGACTGCTATATTATCGGATTAAAGGAAGGACTTTTGACTATGTTTGAAATTGAAATAGACCGTTCATTTTCCGCCGCTCATCAGTTGCGCGGTTATAACGGGGATTGTTGTAACTTGCACGGACACAACTATAAAGTAACCGTAGTGGTGCGTTCGCAAGAGCAAGATGAAATCGGTATTGCGCTGGATTTCAAAAAACTGAAAGGCGAGCTTGATGCCTTGCTTGCCGTGTACGACCACTCCAATTTGTCGGACTTGCCGGAATTTAAGAGCGTTAACCCGACCAGCGAAAATTTAGCCAAGCACATTTATCGCAAGATCAGCGAGAAAATGAACAACGGGTCGATCAAGGTCAATCGGGTTCGCATTGGCGAGTCGGAGCATTCGGCTGTAACCTATTTTGAGGAATAAAAAAGCACATGCGCCTGGTCGAATCATTTACAAGTTTACAGGGGGAGTCAACCCACGCCGGGCGGATTTGCCACTTTTTGCGTCTGGCCGGATGCAATCTTTCCTGTAATTATTGCGATACGCGTTATGCTCAAAGTTTTGACGCGGGTGAAGCGGCCACGGTGGATGATCTTATAAATCTGGCGCAAAATTCCGGTGTGAAACTTGTGGAGATAACCGGGGGAGAACCGCTGGCTTCAAAAGAGACTCCTGAGCTTTGCCGACGGTTGATAAACGCCGGATTCGAGGTGCTGCTTGAGACCAACGGGTCACTCTCCATCGCCGAAATTCCGAGAGAAGTTTGCAAAATTGTCGATTGCAAATTGCCGGATTCCGGCATGGCGGAGGCAAACGACGTGAGCAACTACGACTTGCTGACTTCTCACGATGAAATCAAATTTGTGGTTTCCAGCCGGGCGGACTTTGATTGGGCGCTTGAAGAAATCAAGCGTTATAATCTTGAATCAAAATGCCCGAATTTATTGTTCAGCCCGGTTTGGGGGCGCGTTAAGTTTGCCGATTTGGCGGAGTGGGTGGTGAAATCCCGCGCCCCGATTCGTATGCAATTGCAAATGCACAAACAAATCTGGGGCGACAGACCCGGCGTTTAGGCTACCTCCATGCCCAAAAAGTAGTTTCGCAATTAGCTCCTACGCTTTGACAAAATAATAGAGTGCGCCGTCACCGTCATGTTCAAATTTCGGGACATTGACTCCGGCGTTCATCAGCATCTCCCCGGTGAATTGCTCCTTGGTCTGCTCCAACACATAAACCGCCTCGGGGATAAGCCCCTGCAATCTGATGCGAAATATTTGACCATTAGGTACGGTGCGAGGTTGAACCATTGTGAGCAGAGCTTCTGAGCGATCGGCGGAGACATGTTCCCATGCAACGACCACGGTTTGAGGAGAAAACGGATCGGTAAGACGGTAAAATTCGCCTTGCGCGACAATATGGTTGTATTTGTGATACAACGCGACTTGTTCGCGAATGAGTTTTCGCTCATGGTCGTTCATCTTATTGAGGTCAAGTTCGTATCCAAACGTCCCGGACAGCGCGACAATCCCGCGGGTTTCAAACGGCGTGGTGCGACCGGTTTGATGATTCGGGCAGTCGGAGACATGCGCTCCCATCGTCGAACACGGGTAGAGCATACTTGTGCCGTACTGAATTTTGAGGCGTTCAATCGCGTCCGAGTCGTCGCTTGTCCATACTTGCGGCACGTAATAAAGCATCCCGGCATCGAAACGGCCGCCTCCGCCGGAACAGCCTTCGATCAAAAGCTTCGGATAGCGGGCGAGTAATCGCTCATGCAAGCTGTACATTCCAAGGACATAACGGTGCGAAATCTCTTTTTGCCGCTCCGGCGGAACGACCGCCGAGCCGACTTCAGTGAGGTGGCGGTTGGCGTCCCACTTGATGTATTCTATGTTGGCGGAGTCAAGAATCGCGCAAATAGAGTCGAAAAGATAATCCACAACTTCACTGCGCGACATATCAAGCACCAGCTGGTTGCGCCCTTCGGAGCGACCGCGCCCGGCGGCGTGCAAACACCAGTCGGGGTGTCGTCGATACAGTTCGCTGTCTTTTGAAACCATCTCAGGCTCAAACCAGAGACCGAATTTCAAACCGAGGTTATTGATTTCTTTGACTAAATTGCCTAGTCCGCCTTTGAGTTTGGACTCATAAACCACCCAATCACCCAGGCTGTTGTCGTCTTTGTCGCGTTTGCCGAACCAACCGTCGTCAAGTACGAGCATTTCAATGCCGAGTTTGGCGGCATCTTTGGCGATGGATAGCAGTTTTTCGGAACTGAAATTAAAGTAGGTCGCTTCCCAGTTATTTACTAAAATCGGGCGTTTGAGATCTTTCCAGTAGCTCCTGATCAGGTGATCTCTAAACATGCGACAGTAGGTGCGGCTCATTCCGCCGATACCGTTTGGAGAATATACGAGCAAAGCTTCCGGCGCGGCAAAGCTCTCGCCGGGTATGAGTTTCCACTCAAAGGTTCGCTCATTTATGCCGATCTGAGCGCGAAGCTGATTGAATTGGTCAAGCTCGATTTCGGCGGCGAAATTGCCGCTGTAGAGCAGCGCGACCCCGTAAACGTCGCCGGAAAGTTCGTTTGCTTCCGGTGCGACGAGTGCGAAAAACGGATTGTGCTGATGGCTTGACAGCCCGCGAATCGACTCAATCACAGTTCGGGAGTGGCTGATTGCTTGCCGTTCCACCGCCCGCTCCCGCGCCCATGCCCCGGGCAGGTGAAGCAGTTCAAGTCGACCGTCCGCAAAGTCGAGTGAGGCACTGGAGATTTTTTCTATAAAAACATTTTCGTCGGAGGTGTTGACCACTTTTACCGAGCGGGCAATGGCGTTTTCCCTGTGAAATACGCTGTAAAAAAGGGCGAATTCCACTTTGCTGACATCATCGAAAAGTACCAGTTCAAGTGTATCTACTTCGTTGTCGGA
>JAISIP010000083.1 GCA_031261965.1 Victivallales bacterium
CTCAATGCCGACCGCCGAATTAGCCGCAAGCATACACTCCTCTACCAACTGCTCGGATTCCCTCGGAATCTTGGCCGCCAACCCGAGAATCTTGTTGTCGCTCTCGCTGCAAAGCACTCGGATTTCCGGCAAATCCATCTCGATAAATCCCTCGGTCGTTCGGCGATATTGGCGCATTTTACGGGTTACGTCAAGCAAGAGTCTTAGCTCGTTTTTTAATCCGTCCGACCAATCTTCGGGTGCTTTGTCATGGTCGAGAAAGGTCTGCACCTCCTCGTAATTCAGACGGTGATCCACTCTTATAAGCGTATGACAACGGCGAAACGAAACAACTTTGCCGGTGGCTTTTTCCAGCGTTAAAAACACCGTATGCGCCTGGGAATCGACCCCGGCTTGCAAGCTGATTTTCGCGGTTAGCACCTTGGGCAACATCGGCAAAGTCCGACCCGGCAAGTAACAGCTGAACGCCCGTTTTTCCGCCTCTTGGTCGAATTTCGATTTGGGTGCAATAAACGCCGCCACGTCGGAAATATGCACGCCGACGATCACTTCGGAATCGTTCTTGCCGGGGGCGATCGACAGCGCATCGTCAAAATCCTTGGCATCAAACGGGTCGATCGTCAAAGTCAACGCGTCGGTGTGGTCTTCCCGTTCTATATCGCGCGGGACGATTTTCCCGGCTTCAAGATTATCGGCATTGGAATAAGCCGGGGCGAGGTTGTACTCGGCTGCCACTGCGTCGAGGTCGGCGGCGATTTCCCCTGCCCGCCCAAGCACTTTGCGGATCGTCCCGCTCCACGCCCCGTCTTTGCGGCCGAGCAACTTAACGCGAACCCAATCCCCGCGCTTTGCGCCGTTGCGCGAGCCGGAGATTTCGATTTCTTCGGGCATTCGCTTGTTCAGAGGTCGCACCCGCGATCCTGCCAAAAGTTCGCCGACGAGTTCTTCGCGGTCGCGGTTGAGTATGGCTATGACTTTGCCGGCGGGTCCCTTTTCGGCATCGCCGGGGTGATCCGGGCGGGGCGGCAGGATCGCGACTTTAACTTCATCGCCGTCCATAGCGTCCCCGACAAACTGCGCCGGAATAAAAATATCGTCGGGTTTTTCGCCCTGCTCATTTTCCGGCAACGTGACAAAACCGAACCCGGAATGGGTCACTGTAATTTTTCCCTCCACGGTCTCTAAACGTCGTTCATGCCGTTTGTGGGCGCGTTCGGCGATGCGGCGCAAACGTCTCTTTTTTTCTTTCTTCATAATAAAATCTCCTTATCGAAGTAGTTTTTTCGCAACTTTGTGTTATGGGTATCCCTAAAAACCGGGTTGAGTTAAAATCAGCATATTCACAATTTGGAGGTGTAATTTTCAGCCAAGTTTCCAGTTTTTAGGGATACTCTTTAGGGATTGCCTGCTATTGATCTGAGCGGTAAATTTCGGCAATACTCCAGCAAACGCGTCATATTGATTTTTTCAACATAAAACCAGTTGACCGAACTGATGTAAAAAAAGGTGTAAACCTCCTCGGCTTGAGAATTCCCGTTTACAGTAATAATCCCGAATTTTCGTTTTTTCATCGCATTCAGCAAGGTGTCGTTCTCTAATTTACGAAACACCACTTGCTCGTTGGAACGCCGATAACGGTGCATAACCGCGTCGGCGAAACTCTTGGTAGTTGAAACAATAATCCGCCCCTCGCTGTCCACAATGGCTTTTTCCTCCACAATCCGCCCGGCATCCGGAGTATTGTGCAACGCTTCAATCAACTCGGAAATCGAAATATCCACCGCACAGACTCCGCTGCCGCGCATATTCAACACGTGCAACGGCACCGAGCAGGAGATCACCAACCCGATTTCGGGAATGCTGTCGATATACGGTTGCGTCCAAATCGCCCTCCCCCCTTTCCAACTTCCCTCCGCAGGATACCAGATTCGGTTGCGCGGGTCGTAGGTCTCCGGGAAATTCCGACTTGCCGGGTATGCCACAAACAACCCGTCGGGAAAACCGAACACCACCCGGACAATCGGAGTACCGTGTTCAAAAGCTTTATTCTTTTGCGTTTCAAGATTATCATCGCCGATCTTGATTCCCGGCGGACTTTCCAAAATCGTCTGGAGCAGTCGCGGCACAAAACGGCTGATCGGTTCCAAGCGTTGCTCCAAGGTTGTCCGGTCGGTGTCCGGCGTAACATTATAGGCGATTGCCCCGACATCGATCATACCGCGATGAAACATAGAATCCGTCATGCCGGGCGAACCGTCTTTACGCAATTTTGCCACCGAATACCACGCGTTTTCCCGCTCATGGACACTGTCTTTGCCCCCCCAATGCGGGTCGTTTTTCAACATAAATTGGATGTCCGCCGACAAAGTGTCGGTCATAAGCTCGAATTTGGAAAACTGCTCGTCAAGCAAATAGCCGGAGTGGGTCGCCTGAGAATAAGCCACTCCAAGCGCGTAATCTCTAATGCGTTGCCGCTCGGAGTTGCGAAACTCCCGATACGAGGCGAATGCCGCTGCACTTGCCCCCAACAACAACGCACACATCGAAAAAGTCAAAGTGAAGCGTCTATGCAAATACAAATAACGCAACACTTTGCGAATTAAATTATCCGGTCGGGCAGCAATTTCAAGCCCCATTAAATAGCGACGAAGATCGGCGGAGAGTTCGGCAATTTGGTTGTACCGTTGCTCCGGGTTGGTCGCCAACGCCTTGCGGATAATCGCCTTAAGATCAGAATCCACCGCAGTGTGAAAGCGGTGTTCAAACGGCTCGACGCGACCGGCGTTGATATTCATCAAAATCTCCGTCACCGAGTCCCCGACAAAGGCTGATTTAAGCATCACCGCCTCAAAAAGAATTTCGCCCATGGCAAAAATATCGATTCGCTGATCGCCTTTGTGCTTTTTAATCAGTTCCGGCGCAAGATATTGCGGAGTACCGCTAACGGTGTGCTTTGGCTCTTCCTCACCTTCGGCAACGTGAATTTTGCGTGCGATTCCCCAATCCATAATGTAGGTTTCGTAATATTCGCCGATCATAATGTTCGACGGCTTCAAATCGCAATGCATTACATTTCGACTGTGGGCGTATTCCAACGCGTCGCAGACTTTGAGAAAAATTTCGAGCCGATAGCGCAGTGCCTTCTTTTCGTCGAAAGATCGCACCCCGTCCAATCGGTAGTGGGTGCAAATTTGATCTAAATAGCTTTTGAAGGTCTGACCGTTGACCAATTTCATCGATAAATTCAGCCCGTCACGCTCATCGGAATTGAGCGTGTAAATCGGCACTATCGCGGGGTGGTCAAGCTGGGCGGTAACTCGCGCCTCGGAGAGAAAAAGCCCGCGCAAACGCTTGTTTTTGGTGAGTTCCGGACGCATGGATTTAAGCGCGACCAGCCGTTGCAGCTTGCGGTCGAACCCGTGATATAAAATCCCCTGCCCGCCTTCGGCAAACGCTTCTCCCCGATCATAGCAATCCTCCAGCGTCGGAAGGGGAACTTCTTCGGAGGAAAAAACCACTTCGCTGTGAGATTGTTTTTTTTGGAGTTTTTCGATGACCGAGTTGACATCGCGGCGTTTTTTGCCGATCAACTTTTTCGCTTTGGAGGCAACGGACTTTTCGGGTGAATTTGTCGAAACATCGACAGCTTTTTCGCTCAAAATAACAGTTGTCTTAAGCTGGTCAAGATCACTTTCATCGATCGATGTTGTACTATCGAGAGCTGGTGAAATATTTTCATGAGTCGCCATGCGTGATTCTCCGGGATAACCTTTGGGGTATCTCTAAAAACTGGGAACTTGGCCGAAAATTGCAGCTAATATTCGTGTGTGCGACCTTGTGCGTGTCTGGTTAACTCTATGTTAGCCGGACACGCACAAAATCACACCTCCAAATCATGAATCTGCTAATTTTCAGCGCAACATAGTTTTTAGATATACCCTTTGGCAAAAGAATATACCACCGGAAATCTAAAAATACAACCTATAATGCCTACCGTCAAGCAACCAGTCCCATCACAAAATTTGGGACATTAACAAATATTTCCGCCATTTGAGTTGATTTCTTCGTTACCTTGCTGTATCTTAATCATTGTTAACCTGTTGGGTTGGTTTTATATTGTTGACTTTGACAAGTATCAATATACTGCTAATCAGCAGGTTATACAAATTTTTATTGAGTTTTATTCACAGAATCAGAAATCACTGGAACATATTACTTCCTGTGAAACAACGATATTGTTTTTGAAAACAATTTCATAGGAACACACTTTTTCGAACAATCCTTTTTTTACACTATAATTGATCCGCCAAATATCTAATCCCATTAAATATTCATTATCATGCATAGAGAGCGGCGTATCAAAATGAAAGTAAGTGTGTGCCGCGCCTCTCGTTATTTTATCGGGAATCCACTGTCCTTTCCATTTTATTGATTCATTAATAATATCACTACTGTCCGATAAAAATTTTCGGAATTGATTGTTAAAATCGGGACTTGTTCTATATTAGTAATGCATAAAACACTAATATTGAACAGAAAGTCCCGAACTATGCATTACAAT
>JAISIP010000107.1 GCA_031261965.1 Victivallales bacterium
TATTGAAATCGCTTGCAGATAAAACATCAGACCAAACAAAAGCGACGCCATTATCAACGGGAAAATCCTTCCATCGCGCAAAAAGCAGGCAAATGCCACGATCGAATAAAGCGACAGCAAAAGCAACCAGGCGTTTTCCCCCGGCAAGCGCAAATAAAACCAGATAAACGGCGAACAGAACCAAAACGCCGCCCCTGCCCCGACCGGCAAATGAAGCGTCCGCGACAGTTGCAGCAAAGCGCCACAGCATAGCAGCATCGCAAAAATCGCCTTGAGTGCGCTTGAAGTCACAGGGTTGACACCAACGAGTAGCAACAGTTGATTTAACCAGACCACCGGCACGCCGTGAGTGACCCCGGTTGCGCCGATTAGACCGTGCGTGGCGGGCAATCCAGATGCATTCGCCTCAAGTGCCAACAACGTCAGACGCGCTTCATCGCCAAGCCAAACCGTGTTGCCGGGATAAATCAAAAGCAATCCGCACGCACCGATAGCGAACAGCAAAAAGTAATCTAATTTTTTCATAATCTTTAAAATAGTGGAACTCCATTGAGTTTACAACTGGAAAAAGCTGATTGTTGCATTAAATTATCTGTCATGAACTACTATTTAAGTGTAATTATTATCCTTGCTGTCGCCGGAGTGGCGACTCTGAGCGGCTCGCACCTGCGTCTCGAACTTCAAGAGAAAACCCGTCAACGTCTGCTTTGGGCGATGACGCTTGTCTTCTTTGTGGTCTACGCTGCCCTCGGTACTTACAAGCTTGAAGCCATGCAAATGGGCAACTGGGATTTCGGAATTTACGATTCGTTGCTGCGCAACGCCGCCAACGGTCGCGGCTTGATGAGAGATTATCGCGGCATGTTCGACCACTTTTCGCCGATCATACTGATTTTCGCCCCGCTCTACCGAATTTGGGACAGCCAACTTTGGCTTGTTCTGATTCAGTCATCGGCTCTTGCTTTCGCCGCCCCTCTGCTCTACGCAACCGCACGACACTACTTTAAGCGCAGCTCGTTCCCTTTGCTCTTGACCGCGATGTACCTTTTTAACCCCTACTATTCCCGGCTGGCGCTGTATGATTTTCACGCGGAATGCCTTTTCCCGCTCTTCTTTTTCGGCGCGTTTTATTTTTATTCGCAAAAGCGGATGATTCCATTTTTTATTTTGCTGGCACTCTCGCCATTGATTAAAGAGGATTTTGTGATCCCGGTCGGTGCAATTGGATTGTGGCTTTTGACCCAACGCGGTAAAAGATGCTGGGGAGTCGGAGCAATTGCACTGGCGATTCTCTACGTCTTTTTCGTGTTGAAAGTCTACTACCCGCATATTCTTAAGGTAAATTATTGGCACTACAACCGCTATGTGCTTTTTGCTCCGACATTTACCGAAACCATGCGCAACGCCGGAGTTATGTTCGCCAAACTTTTCAACGCAACGACGTTCCCGGTCGTCATTAGCGTCCTTTTACCGTTCGCATTGCTGCCGTTGTTTAACTGGAAAAGCTTTTTGTTTCTTTGGTTGCCGGTTATCGGCATACAGCTCGTTTCGGACAATCTGCACCAGCGGCTTCTGCTAAGTCATTACAGCTCCGCCCTGATCGCGGTCACACCGGTGGCGGCGTTGTGCGGAGCAAGGTCGTTACGCGCCTCCAAATTGCGAATCTGGCAATTTTGTAACTCAAGAAAGTTTTTAGAGATAGCCTTCAAATTTCGCCGTGCCGCATTTGCCGGAGCGACTGTCACAATGTTATGTTGCCATATCGCCTACTGCGATTTGCCGATTTCGCGCTATATGGATTATATCGAAAAATTACCCCCGTATCAAGGCGGAATCATCTCGTTGCCGCTGCGTCCGATTTACTGGCAGGAAATGGCGAGAAGATTGCGTCACGCCAACAAAGTTAAGGCTATTTTTGAACAGCTCCCGGTCACTCCCCAAAGCACCATGATCTGTCAAAATGAGCCCGGAGTATATTTTTTACCCAAAGCGCGGGTCTTCGATTTCCCGGAAATCGGCTTTGGCAACGTCCGGCCCGACCGCGCCGATTTCTTCGTGATGGACCGAGGCAACTATTGCGGCGACGGGGTGGATTTGTCGGAGGTCAATGACCTCATCCAAACCTTGGCGAAAGACCCGACCTACAAAGTAATCAGCCACCCCAATGGAGTGTTAGTCTTTTACCGGCCCGGCGTTCCTGTCTTGCAGTTGCCCGACCGCACTCTCAAGCCTGCCGATACGAATAAAAATTGAGCGAATCACGTCGGCGTTTGACTCCGCGGGTTTCACCTCCGCTCTTTTCACATCCGCAGATTTTTTCGCCAATTCAAGCTGACGTTTTTCAAGAGCGGCGATTCGCGCTTTTAAATCCTCAAACTCCGGTTTTGTGATCACCGGGGCAACTTCAACGGTTCGCGTGATAATGGGTTCTGAGCTTTTAACTACTGTAGGTTTAAGACGCGTCAGGTAAAAAATATTCAGCATTATCATTAAAAGCAGTATGGTCAGCAAAAATAAAATTGTGCCTTTACCATTTGCAAACCCGACTATGCGAGCATCAGAGCCACTGAACAATTTATGGCAGGTGTTGCACTCGAACGTCTTATTGAGTTCAGTTTCTTTGACGGCGAAATGTTGCCGACAATGCGGACACTCTATTTTCAGCAAAGTCATATGTCGCCTCCTTATTTTCCGACTTCGGGAATATATCACAACTTACCAAATTGTGCAAGAATGTGTTTGCAAAACCTCGGCTTGAGGTGTATGTTACGATTCAGGGTACCTCTAAAAACTGGGTTGCGCTGAAAATTACCGGGAGAATCCAATGTCTTTGTTTCGTATCGGCGCACTGGTGCTGTATCACTCCAAATGCGCGACAATTACCGCCGTCACACCTGAAAAAATCGAAATCCGCATCGAAGGCGGCGCAGTAAAATCCGTCCGCCCCAAAGATATTGAATTTCTGCACCCCGGTCCGGTAACTGTTCTGCCCCCGGCAATTCTTCCGGCTCCAAACGCCGAAGAGTTGCTTGCGCTTATGGAAAACGAAACTCTCCCTTTTGAGGAATTTGCGCAAATCGCCTACAACTCCGACAGCGTTGAAGCGTTTTATTCCGCCTGCAAATTGCTTCAAGACGGGGTATTTTTCACCGGCACCATAGCTCATGGAGTTCGCGCAAAATCACGCGATGAAATCGACGCGGCATTAAACGCCCTTAATGAAAAAGCGGCAAAACAACTCCGCCATGCCGAATTACTCGAACGCATTCGCTCCTGCGCATTGTTGCCGGGGGATCTAACTAACATGCGCGAAATTGAACAAGTCGCCTTGGGCGAAACCGAATCAAGCCGCCTGCTTAAGGAGCTCAATATCGAAGCAACCCCCAATAAAGCCCACGCTCTTTTGCTCAAACTTGGGGTTTGGGATGCGTTTGTCAATCCGTGGCCGTCCCGTGTTGGAGTTGACACCGCCGGCCCGACGCTTGAACTTGCGTCACTTCCGCAGGAAGAGCGCGTTGACTTAACTCACCTTGTCGCTTTGGCTATCGACGATGAGGGCAGCAACGACCCCGATGACGCGATCAGCTATTCCGACGGTTTGCTCTACGTCCATGTCGCCGACCCCGCCGCACTGGTCACTCCCGAATCTCCCGCCGATAACGAAGCGATGAATCGCGGTGAAAATCTCTATCTGCCGGAAAAAGTGACCCATATGCTGCCGGCAGCGGCAACCGAACTCTTCGGGCTTGGGCTGCATAAAGAAAGCCCCGCACTCACTTTTGCCATACGCATTTCGGACAGCGGCGAAGCCACGCTCGAAAAAATGTGTCTTTCGACCGTCCGGGTCGAACGTCTGACTTATTCTCAGGCGGGGGATCGCATAAATGAAACGCCTATAAAAGAGTTGCAAATCCTGCTTGATCGCTTCAAGGCAAAACGCCGGGGTGCCGGGGCGTTGTTTATCGATTTGCCGGAAGTCAAAATCAAAGTAAGCAACCGCGAAGTGCTGATCACCCCTATCGGCATTACGCCGGAACGTGAACTGGTCGCCAACGCGATGCTCGCGGCGGGTTCGGCAGTCGCAAAGTACGCCACCGAAAACGAAATAGTTTTGCCGTTCGCCACCCAAGCTCCGCCCGATCTTGCGAAGTATCCGATTGACACCCAATCTGGTATCGCCGCGATGTTCGCCTTGCGCAAAAGTTGCCCGCCAAGCACGATCAACACAGTCCCCTCTCCCCATGCCGGGCTCGGTCTGGAGTGCTATGTCCGCGTCACAAGTCCGTTGCGCCGTTACGGCGATTTGCTGGCACATCAACAACTCAGACGCGTCATAAAAGGTGAAGAACCGCTTACTATGGAGTACCTCGATTCGCGTATCGCCACCGCCGAACGTGAGGCGTTGACCCGCCGTCGGCTTGAACGCCAAACCAATGAGTTCTGGACTTTGGTCTATCTATCGCAGCACCCAGATTTTCAAGCCGACGCGGTTATGGTTTTGCGTCAAGACGACCGCTTGACCTACCTGATTCCCGAGCTTGCATTTGAATTCAAAAACCGTTTCGGGGGAAAAATCGAATTGGGTGAACAAGTTCGCGTGCAACTCGCCTTTGCCGATCCCGCCGAGGGCATCGCAAATTTCAGAATTCTTTAGACTGACGCTAAATAACGATTTGCATTTCTTTATTTTGTGTGTTATTTTATAAAACACAACCATTATAGTAGTCTTTAGAGACAGTCTTTAACAAATAAGGAGGAAGCCTATGAACAATAAAAAATACCATATTGAGACACTCGCCATCCATGCCGGACAGGAAACCGCCGACTCGGCCACCAACGCCCGTGCCGTGCCGGTCTATCGCACCACCGCGTACAATTTCCGCGACTCCAAACACGGAGCTGATCTTTTCGGACTCAAGGAACTCGGCAATATCTACGCCCGCTTAATGAATCCTACCAACGATGTACTCGAAAAACGCCTGGCCGCCTTAGACGGCGGCATCGCGGCATTGACCCTATCCAGCGGCACGGCGGCGATTTACTTTGCGCTTACCAATATCGCCAGAGCCGGTGACGAGATTGTTTCGGCCAACAATCTGTACGGCGGTACATTTACTCAATTTGATGCGATTCTGCCCAACAGCGGTATCAACGTCCGTTTCGCTCCGGTTAATGACATTGCCGCAACCGAGGCGTTGATCAACCCAAAAACCCGCGCCTTGTACATCGAAACCGTAGGCAACCCGGCACTTGACGTTGCGGATATTGAAAGCTATGCGGCACTGGCAAAAAAACATCATCTGCCGCTGGTGGTAGATGCGACTTTTACCCCGCCACCGCTGTTGCGTCCGATCGAACACGGTGCGAATATCGTCATTCATTCACTCTCCAAATGGATCGGCGGACACGGCACCGGAATTGGCGGAGTGGTCATCGATGGTGGCAATTTTGATTGGAGCGACCCCAAATTCGCTTTGTTCAATGAACCTGACCGAGGCTATCACGGTCTGCGTTTCGCCCATGATCTGGGTGATTTGACACCGTTGGCGTATACTCTGAGATTAAGGATTGTCGGATTGCGCAATCAAGGTCCGACGTTGGCGCCGGATGCGGCATGGATTTTCCTTCAAGGCGTGGAGTCGTTGGCGCTGCGAATTGCCAAACACAGCGAAAACGCGCTGAAAGTGGCGGAATTTCTGGCAAAACACCCAAAAGTGGATTGGGTCAAATATCCCGGTTTGAACGGTGGCAAATTAGCGGAGAAATATCTGCCCAACGGAGCCGGCGGCATGGTCGTATTCGGCATAAAAGGCGGCTCGGAAGAAGCGCGAAAATTGGTAGATTCGGTGGAATTATTCAG
>JAISIP010000162.1 GCA_031261965.1 Victivallales bacterium
CTATTGTAATGCATAGTTCGGGACTTTCTGTTCAATATTAGTGTTTTATGCATTACTAATATAGAACAAGTCCCGATTTTAACAATCAATTCCGAAAATTTTTATCGGACAGTAGTGACTTGACCTGAAATATCGAGAATCGCCGGGCCGGATACTCCGGAATGGGTAAAAATAAGTTCTCCCCTCCCCGAATAACAATCGAAAAATTTAACTGTAGAATCAGCGAGAATAACCCCCGGCAATTTCGTCGCCCACGCTTCGGCGGACTTCAGCCCGACCAATGCCGGGACGGGCAAAACAATCGTGTGATTTGCCTGTTGAGATAACTTGTAACCGCTGCCGCGACCTCCGAGAGCAGGGTAACTCATGCCGCCGCACGCGAGAATTACCCGAGAACTTTCAAAGGATTGAGTCGAAGTGCTTGCTCCGCATATTGCCCCATTGTGCAATTGCAAAGAGTCGATCGCGCAGTTGGGGATAATTTTTACCTTTAACGTTTGGCAACGGTCGAGCAGGGCGTTAAGCACGTCTTTGGCACACATGGATTTCGGGAAAAAGTGGAAGCCATCGGGAGCGACTAACGGAACTCCGAGACGATCGAAGCTGTTTCGCAAATCTTCCGGCGGGAAATCAAAAATCGCCGGGCGGACAAAGCGAAAATTCGACAAAAAGCGTTGTGCAAACTCTTCAGGCAAGAGGCGGTTGGTTATGTTGCATTTGCCTGATCCTGAAATCAGCAGTTTTCGTCCGGGCGAGGGGAGATATTCCGCGATAATTACGCTTAGATTGGATTCGGCGGCGGCGATCGCCGCCGACAGCCCCGCCGGACCCGCCCCAATTACCAGACAATCACAAGTTATCAATTTCTTTTGCATCGCTATAGAATCCATAAAAAAACGCCGCGACGAATCGGAAATCCGTCACGGCGTTGATAGCAAAACTAAGCTTAGATCAGGTGCTTAAGCACGTTAAGCAACACGCCTGCCGCGACCGCCGAGCCGATCACGCCGGCGACGTTCGGTCCCATGGCGTGCATCAAGAGAAAGTTCTGCGGATTCGCCTCAAGACCGACTTTGTTAGACACCCGTGCCGCCATCGGCACGGCGGATACCCCGGCGGAGCCGATGAGCGGGTTGATTGGATCTTTGCTGAAGAAATTCATAATCTTAGCAAAGATCACCCCGGCGGCGGTACCGATACTGAACGCCACCGCGCCGAGGAACAGAATTCCCAGGGTTTGAACCGAGAGAAATTGATCCGCCGAAAGCTTCGAACCGACCGCGATTCCAAGGAAGATCGTAACAATGTTAATAAGCGCGTTTTGAGCGGTTTGATTCAAACGCTCAACCACGCCGCATTCACGCATTAGATTGCCGAGCATAAGCATACCGATCAGAGGGGCGGCATCCGGCAACAAAAAGGCGCAAAGCAAAGTAATCATCAACGGGAAACAAATCTTCTCGATTTTGCTGACCGTACGGAGCTGTTTCATTTGAATTTTGCGTTCTTCTTTGGTGGTAAGGAGCTTCATAATCGGCGGCTGGATAATCGGTACAAGAGCCATATAACTGTAGGCCGCCACCGCCACCGCTCCAAGCAGTTTCGGCGAGAGCTTGCTGGTGAGGTAAATCGAGGTCGGACCGTCCGCCCCGCCGATGATACCGATACTTGCCGCATCGAGAATGCTGAAATTGATCGCCGGAATCCAGATAGTCAGTACCAACGCTCCCAATAGGGCGGTAAAAATGCCAAACTGGGCGGCTCCGCCAAGCAGTGCAGTTTTGGGATTAGCCAGCAGCGGACCGAAATCAGTCATCGCGCCGACACCCATAAAGATGAGCAGCGGAAACACTCCAGAGTTAATACCGACTTCAAAGACCATACCTTGCAAACCGTCCGGACCGGCGATTCCCGCCAGCGGAATATTTGCCAGCAATGCGCCGAAACCGATCGGCAACAGGAGCAACGGCTCAAATTCCTTGACAATTGCAAGATAAATCAGCAAAAGTGCCACAAGCATCATCAGGACGCGACCGAGACCGAGAATCCAGGTAGACTTAAAATCACTGGTGGTCTGGCGTATAATATCGTAAATGCCGGTGCTTTTCCAGAGACCTTGGAAAGCTTCCCCCCAACCGGGCAGATCGCCGCCGCCGACCGTGGCGTTGCCCACCGAATCATGCGCAAGCTCAATCGGCTGAAAGACCGCGATAACAGTCCCTTTTTTTACCGACGATGAGGGTATAAAGTTTGGATTGAGCTTGACGACTTTTGCCGCCATATCAATTTTTACTTTGCCTTTGCTGCGTCCTTCGGGGACAACGACCATCATTTCGCGGCCGGGAGTGACCTTTTGGTTGACAGCGACGGTAAGAGAGTTGACCACGGCGGGTTTCTCCCAGTCGTAAACCATGTAACGCAATTGGGTAGCCGGGTCGATATACCAGCTGAAGAGATCATCGCTTGAAGTCTCAAGCTTGAGTGCATTTGCGGGCACCTCAAGTTTTACCTCTTTTACTTCGCATTTTATGGTTTGTTTGGAGGTCGGAGCAGAGACCGAAACGGTCGGCTCCGGCGCGGCCATAATCATCCCGGCGAAAAGCCCGAGGCAAATGGCGCTAAAAAGTTTAACTTTTCCCATTTTCTTACTTCTCCTCGATCGTCACGAGAGTATCGCCGGAGGCGACGACTTGAGCTACCGCGACGTTGATTTCGCGAATCACGCCGGCTTTGGGGGCTTTGACCTCGGTTTCCATTTTCATGGCTTCCATCACTAAAATAACGTCATCGGCGGCGATCTCGTCGCCTTCGTTGACCAAAATTTTAATGACCGTACCCGGCAACGGGGAGGGTAACGGCTTGGCTTCGCCACTTGCTGCCGGAGTTGCAGCGGCACTTGCAATCGCCGCGCCTTCGGAAACTTTTACCGTAAAGCTCTTGCCGTCAACTTTCGCCGTGTAAGAGTCACCGGAAGCCGAAATTTCGACCGCGACATTTTTGCCATCGACGTTGGCGGTGTAAACTCCGCCTTTTGCGGCGGCTTTGGGCTTATCGGCTTCTTTGTAGCGAATGCCCATGGGCTTGTCGCCCTGCAAATACTTCAATCCTTTATCGCCACAGGCGGCGACGATAAAGATGTTCTCTTCGGTGGTCGGCAGTCCGGCCTTTTCCAGTAACTCGGTATTGTACTTAACTCCGAGTTTCGGGTTGCGGTTATTGATGTCCACCACCGCTTCGGTGGTCGGCTCAAGACCGAGCTGTTCGCTGGCGAGTTTGACGATTTCCGGGTCGGGAGCGACCGGGGTTTTGCCGAAGTAACCGAGAACCATCTTACCGTAACCGTTTTTGTCGATCACTTTCCAGCGACCTTGCATGGCGTTGGAAAACGCCTGTTGGAAGTAGAATTGGCTGACCGGTGTCACTGACGTTCCGAATCCGCCTTTGGCGACGACTTCGCGCATTTCGGCAATACAGTCGTCGTATTTGTCCAGGCAGTTGTTGTCGCGCATCATCTGAGTGTTTGCCGTGAGTGCGCCGCCCGGCATCGGGCTGAAGATAATTTTGGGAGAAACCTGCATGGATTCCGGCGGCATAAAGTACTTGTCCATGCACTGTTCAAACACCTTTTCGGCACCGAGAATCTTCTCCGGGTCGATGTCAAGGGTGTAATCCGTGCCGCGAAGCCTCTGATACATCACTAAGATGTCGACTTCGCAAGTGCCGCCCGAAAGCGGACTCATTGCCAAGTCGATCACGTCCGCTCCGGCTTCGATCGCCGCCATATTGCAGCTTATTGCCATACCGGCGGTGTCGTGGGTGTGGAACGAAATATCTTTGCGGTTTTCGCCCTTGAATTCGGCATCGAGAACTTCACGCGCCTGTTTGATCGTCTCGTAAACGGTTTGCGGGGTCGAGGTTCCTGAAGCGTCTTTAAACGCGAGACTGTCAAAAGCCATACCGCTGCTGATGATGGCTTTCAGGCTGTCAATGTAGAATTTGGGGGTGTGGGCATAAGATTCATTTAACCCCGGAGCAAGCCCCATCATGGTGACGACCGCCTGGTGTTTAAGCCCGTGTTGGGTGATATATTTGCCCGACGCGGTCAAGTTGCGAACATCGTTCAGCGCGTCGAAGTTGCGGATAGTGGTAATGCCGTGCTTTTTGAAGAGTTTGGCGTGCAGTTCGATTATATCGCTGGATTGCGAGGAGAGCCCGACCACGTTTACACCACGCGAGAGGGTCTGCAAATTCACATTCGGACCGACTACTTCGCGGCAGCGATCCATCATTTCAAACGCGTCTTCCTGGCAGTAGAAGTAGAGGCTCTGAAAGCGGGCACCGCCGCCGATTTCGATATAGTCAATGCCGGCTTTTACCGCCGCATCGAGTGCGGGTAAAAAGTCGTCGGTTTTAACGCGGGCGCCGAGGCAGGATTGGAAGCCGTCGCGAAACGAGCAATCCATGAACTTGATTTTTTTCATTTTTGTACGAATCTCCGTTTATATTATAATGTTAAAATGTATTATTTAGTGCGGGACGCTTCCACCGCGATCGCCGCGATCGCCGCAAGGCGGGCATCGTCGGTTGAGGTGGCGACTTTCTTTTTTGCCGTGGCTTTGGGGGCAACTTCAAGCATCCCCGCGAAAGGTGCCAACGCCCGCTTCAGGAGGTTCATCGCAATGATCATAATGATCAAAAAGACATACACCATACCCATGCCGAGAACCATCAGCTTAACGCCGTCCCAGAGCAAACTCAGATCTGTTTCCATTGAATCATCCTTTATGTAAAAGTTTTTGAGTAACCTTTAGAGGTAGCCTTTAAATTCATCTTTTGCCAATCGACCGATTTGGGGTCGATTTTCACGTCGCCGCATTGAAAAAGAAAAATAGAGTCGCCTACTGCTAATTCCATACTGCCATCTTCGCGAATATCCTGAAAAATCCCGGTGTGTGCAACTCCGCCTGAGTCAACTATCGTGATGACTTCATTCAAGAGGAGGTTCGATTCCTTCCATTCGCGAAAAATCGCCCCGGAATTTTTTAAATAGATAATATAATATCTGATCAGCTGTTTTGCCAATTTTTTTGAGAAAATTTCGAGATTAAATTTCTGATCGGTTTCGGCAAAAAGCGAGGTTGCCGGCTGATCGATTTGGGCGATGATTTCGGGGGGTAGATTTACGTTTACGCCGATACCGGAAACCACGGCGGTGATTTTGCCGTGTTCAATACGGGTGCTTTCACTCAAGATTCCCGCCAATTTGCGATCATGGACATAAATATCGTTGGGCCACTTTAGATAAGCGGGCAATTCGGGTGATAATTCGCGCAGCAAAGCGAGTGTTGCAACTCCGAGCAAACACCCGGCGTGAAAGCCGTCTTCGAGCTGTTTAAACAGCACGCTGCCGGTGAAATTTACTCCGGGGGGCGAAACCCAAACGCGCCCGCGTCTGCCGCGTCCGGCGGTTTGGTTCTTAGCGACGACCAGCGTTCCGTCCGGCAAGTCGTCAAAATGGGTGCGGGCATAGGTGTTGGTGGAATCGACTTCGTCGAGGAAAATAATTTCGGGTACAGCTAAAGCAAGTGGCATAACTTTCAGGCGCGTCCGTCGCCGTCTCCGGCGATTTCCTTGTTTTGAAAAATCGCGACCGCCCAGAGTGAACAAAGAATGACGTACAGAACGATATAAATAAAGCTGTCGATCACATAACTGAACGGAATTGGGCGATTCACCGCCACCGCGTCCGCCAGCCAGAAAAATTGCCAGTTGGGCAAAGCGGCGTAACAAAATGCAAAAATCGTACTCAAGAATTCGGAATCTGTCTCGTGTTGAAAAAGGTAGCTTGAAACCAGTCCGAGAAAGAAGATAATTGTACAAATCGACAGATTTGCCACCGTATCAAGCCGGGTGGCGAACACCACCGAAATCGTTGACATGGCAATGACCGCGAAATTTAGCAGTAATAACGCGCAACTCAGATCCGCGAGCGAAATAGTCGGTCGCTCCTGGGTTAAGACGCAGTAAAGCGCCAATAACGGGAGAAGCAACATCGTGGCGTAAGTTGCGATTTCCGGGAACGAGCTGCCGCGCCAGAAGTTAAAGAGCATACCCACGGCACAAGCCGCGATAAGCAGACCGAAATAACCGAAAAAGAGTGCCATGTCGAAGCGGAATTGATCGGTGGCGATATAGACCGAAACAATCGCCGCAAGGTTGCAAAGCAAGGTAAAAATAGTAACCGCAATGCCTATGCCGGTGATTTTGCCCATGATAAAAGTCCAGCGGTAGACCGGCTTTGATAACAGTAATAGCACCGTACCGTTGCGCATCTCCCGCGTGACGGTGTGCGAGGCGCAAAGCACGGCGATAATCAGCCCGAACACCAAGCCGGTCGCCATGGAGCTGTCCACCACCAACTTCAGCTGTTCAGAGAAAACAAACAAGGAGGCGGACGGGTAGCAGCCGATCAAAATAAGCCCGGCAAGAAGCATCAAAAAGTAAATCGGCTCTCTAACCGATTCTTTAAAAGTGTTGAGCGTTATTTTGAAGTAGTTGAACATAAAAAAGAGACCTATTTGGCACTTTCTGCAGGAGTTGCTTCAGCCGGAACGACCTCTTCAATTACAACGATTTCTTCGACTGCCGGAGCGGACTCAGCCTCAGGAACCGCCATTAGTTCGCCTTGCGGCTCGGCAGGTGTGTTGCCTGGTTTTTGATTCGTCCTCGGAGTCGGACGGATGAACTTGCCCTTGTTCATTAACTCCTCATGCAGACGCTTGTAGTTGTCACCAAGGTGACTGAGATTCAAAAGGTAGGTGGTTTCTTCCGCCAGCCGAACCCAATCATCGCCGGTGACGAAAATAATGGGAATGGAGCGGTCGAGAAGTTTGATGTATTTCATCTGCACATAGCGTTCATCGCCGAGAACAACGATCCGCCGCGGATTTAAAAAATCGACGAATTGCTTGAGAGATTGCACGGCAATTTCCTGCGCCGGACCTTTGGCTTTGACAAAGATGATCTTTTGCATTTTGCTGGTCGGGGTGGGCAGCAACAAATACGGCTGGCGGCTTTCATTGAGAATAAGCTCCGCCATAAGCCGCGGGCTCTTGTAGTTACCGGCAATGACCAGCGTGACAACATCGCGCTTGGGACCGTTGGAGATCCACGGCGCGGCGAAGACCCCAAAGGTCATGCAAAACGCCAAAAGAATAAGACCGGATTTGAAAATTTTAGACATGTTCATAATAAAAATCCCCCGTTGTCTGTTCTTGGTTGTAATAAAATATAACAGAATTTGACGGACAAGCAAATAAAAAACACGTTGATATTCAAAAAAAACGTTATTTTACTTGAAGAATTCAAAAAAAACGGCATTTTAATAGGGTAGAGCTGATTGCAAAACTATTTTGGTCCGATTTTTTGTTGCTTTGGTGCTTTTGTCGCCTTGAATCGCTTTTTTACGTAGCACTGCTACGCTTTAAGCACTTCAAAACGAGCAAAATCACTCAAATCGCCGATAAAAATCATGCCAAAAGGTATTTTTTCAATCAGCTCAAGAGCTAATTGCAAAACTATTTTCCTGATTGTCATGAACGAAAATCAGGCACTTGTAAAAGAAGAGAAATCAATGATAAAAAGTTTGTTTAACGCTATTCCCGGAACTCCGGCGCGGGTGGCGATTTTTATGAGCGGAGCCGGCAGCAACGCCGATGCACTGTTGCGCTACTGCGCCGAAAATCCCGACTGCAACTATATTTCGGCACTTTTAGTTACGGATTCTCCGAAAACAAGTCGTGCCGGAGCGATTTCCGCCGAGTGGGGAATCCCGTTGATTGAGCATGACATCAGGGCATTTTACGCCGAACGCGGAGAGTCGGTCATCGCTTTGACCAGCGAACGGCGGCGGGAGATTCGCGCCGAGTGGACCGATGTCTTAAGGCAAATGCTTTTGCCCTGTAAAATCGATTTTGGCGTGCTTGCCGGGTTTGTCCCGCTGTGCAACATTACAAAGACTCTGCCCTGCTTAAACGTTCACCCCGGCGATCTGACCATCGAACGCGACGGACGGCGGATTTTTGCCGGGTTGCATTTCCGCCCGGTTGAAAACGCGATTCTTGCCGGCAATGCGGTGTTGCGCAGCAGCGTGATTCTCGCGCAACCGTTCAAGGGAGGCGGAGAGCGTGAGATGGATTCCGGTCCGATACTCGGAGTGTCGCGTCCTGTGCCAATTGAGCTGGGCGATGAGACGATTGAGAGTTTAACTGCCGTTATGAACTCTCGGACTGTTGCGCCTTATTGCGATAAATTGCGTGAAGTGGCGACTTTTAATCTCGAAAGATTAAAAATCTTGGGCGACCATGTGGTGTTGCCGCAAGTTGTGGACGATTTTGCCGGCGGGAAATTCGGTATCGATGAACATGGTCAGCTATATTTTAAGGGAAATAGTCATAGTAACAGTGAGCTGTCGTGGACATCTTGCCGGACAGTTGAGTACGACCGCGACAGTAGGAGAATTTGGCGATGAGTTACTTGCAAAAGCTTTTTTACTTTTGCCTCGGTTTAGGTTTGTTATTGTTTGCCGCAGTAGTCGGGTACTGGTTTATCAGTAGTTCGCCGGTTCGGGCGGTGAAGTCGGCGATTCGGGCAAAAAGCAACTTGCAAGCCGAAGCTGTGGTGCAACTTGCCCCCGGCAAATTTCAGGTCAAACAGCTGACATATCGCGGTAAAGACGGGGCGACGGCGTTTGCCCGGTTTGCCGAAATTGATTTAGATTCCGCCGGGAAATTAAGCGCGATCAGGCTCAATGGGATTGAAATTTCGCAATGGGATTCACTTTTGTCGATGCTTTCAAATCTTCGGCTCGGTCAAACTTTTCCGCCTGAATTGACGTTGGACGGAGTCTGGCGAAATGGCGAAAAAAATGCGGATTGCCCGTTTCAACTCAAATGGAAGCCGGACAAGGCAGGAAAAACCCGAATTCTGTTGCATAGCTTCAACCCGAAATTTGAGATTTCCGGGCAGGTCGATTTTGCTGCAAAAATGGCAAATCTGAAATTTGCGGGGCAAATGACTCCCCGAAAATTGCCGTTTTTCGGTGACTGGATTCCCGATGAATTTTTGTCCGCCGAATCAATTGAGGCAAAAGGCGAAATTCAACTTGACGGCAACTTTTCGGAGGTGATCCGACATTTTGCCGGAGAGTTGAAGCTAAGTGAGACCTTGGCGATTTCGAGCGGAATTTGGAGATTTTCGCCCGGATCGCGAATCGAATTCCGTTGGGACGGCGCGGATAGTTCGTGGGAGGTGGAACTGCCAGAAACGAATTTGGTGCGACCGCTTGGGTTGCCGTTGGGAAAAGTGAGCGTTTCCGGACGAAAATCCGACCAGGAAATCCGTTTTTCCATCGTGAATGCGCCTCCGGTAGGTGAACTCTCGGGAGTGATGAAGCTTGACGGACGGTATAATCGCCGAAATGGCGAGTGGATGTTTCGGCAGTCGGAAAATTCCGACCGGGCGGTACGTTGGAGCGGAGTATTGCCGTTGGGCGACTTTAATTGCGCTTGGCGCGACTTGAAGGTTTCCGGCGGTGGGACTCATTCACGCGGAAGCATCGATTTCTCACTCGGTTTTGAGTCGTTGCGTTATCGCACGCCGAATAATCCGCGGGAGCTCACAACATCGCCGGGGACGCTCTCCGGCAGTTGGAGTTTTAATTACGATGCGAGTGCTGTTGTCAGCTTTGAATTAAACGGATTACTTCAGAGCGATAAGCTTGACTGGAACGACCCTGAAAGTGCCTGGAGTGCGACATCGGCGTTGACCCGGTTTCGGCTTTCACGTCAAGCCGGGGAGAAATCGGTGCTGTTGGTGCTGAATCCCGCTTTTAAAGGAGTCAATCTTTATGGAGGTGGCGTTCCCAAACTCAAAATGGAGGGAGTTTCAGGCAATTTAAATACCACACTTGAGCTTGCTTCGCAAACCCCGGTGCCGTTGCGAATCGAAGGAGCTGTGGAAATTCAACAGCTGAACCCGGTTCGCTCCATGTTTGGGGAGGGGGAGTTTAAGAATTTGCGATTATTTGGCTTTTCGGAGTTTGCCTCGGATTGGTCGGTGCTTTTGCTTAAACTTTCCGGCGGTGCGGAACGGGCGATTTTTCGCTATCCTCAAAGCGAAATTGTCACGGTATCGCCGGAGTTTGACGTGGATTTTAACCGCAATTCTCCCAATCCCGGCGATAATTTTGCCATTAAAATGACTTCACAACATTTGACTCTTGCGGCGTTGGGCGGCACACTTGATGTAAGCAAAGGTCATGCGCTTTGGAGCGGTGAATTGCGTGAAACCGGGTTCTTGCCCGACCGTTGGCGTGCAACGCTTGATTTGCCGGAGGGCGACATCGAGAATCGCGATTTTGCGGGTAAATTCCATAAATTTCGCTGTCAGACGAGTTTTGAAAGAATGCAAATTATCGATTTTAACGCCACATTGGATGAATTAAAGGCGCAAATAAACGGTGCGTCACCCCAAAAACTTTATGCCAAACAGCAAACATTGAGCATAAAACGCGATCAAACCGAAGAGGTCAGCGGCGTTTACACGCTACGCGGGGGGGAGATTTTGGAGCAAAAATGGGGAGGGCGGGCTATTTCGGTGGATTTGCCGTTGAAATGGGGAAAAGACAACACAAAAGGCGATGGAACTTTTCAGATCGGGGAGCTGACTTTGCCGGGGAAAGTTTTGCGTACGGCATCCGGTTCGATTCGGCTTGACCAAGGCAGATTCCACTTTAACGGAGTTGCCGCGTCGGAGTTTTGGGCAAAGGACGCTTTTAGTTTTACCGGGGAATTTCTATGGGGTAAAACTTGGGAGTTTACGACTCAATATAAGCTCAGTTCCACGAAGATGAATACCCCTTTGGTTTTAAGCGAAGTTTTGCCCGCCTTGTCGGGGATGAGCTATTCCGGTGAACTCTCCGGGCATGGCTTGTTTGAGCTGTTTCCGACGCGAAGAAATTGGAGCGGAGAATTTAAATTGAACAATGGGACGCTCAAAAAAGCCGGATTTGAGGCAAAACAACTTTCCGGCTCAATCCGACTTCCCGGCTCAATGGCGAATCTCAATCCGGGCGGCGAGTTGCGTTTTGGTGAAATTTACGTCGCTGGAGTCGGATTGCGGAACGGCATGTTGAATTTTCGTTTACCGCATTCCAAGCAGTGTGATATTATAAGCGCAAACGGCAATATCTGGGGAGGTCGCGCTCGTCTAATCTCGCCGTTTTCGTTGCGCTCGGGAAATAGTGCAGCCGAAATCGGAATGATGATTCGCGGCGTGAAGTGGAACGAGTTGTTTAAATCGCTTGATTTACAATCCGGGTTGTTAGAAGGCACTGCCGACGGAATGCTTTTCTGGCGATTCCGAGCCGACGACAGTTGTCTGGATCTGGTGTCGGCAGAGTTGACCAGCGTCGTCGGCGAAAACCTGAAACTTGCGGCGCTTGAGCCATTTGTGCTTGCCAACGCAAAATCTTCGTCGCGGCAACGGATTTATCTGGAGCTTTTGCGTGACTTCAATTGTCGGATTTTGCGAGTACGCTTAGAAGAAGAACCTTCAGGCAGCGTGTTGCTCGAACTGTCGGCGGCGGGCAAACCTTCGGGTTCAATCAAAGTGAAAGATGAAAATTATCGCAAATTGATCAATTCGATCGACCCCGCCGCATTTGGACTCGATGGTGAAATTGAGATATTCACCAGTTATCGGATTCCGGCTAAATCGGGAAAAACCAAGAAGTGAAGACGGTAAAATACGTTAGAGATTGTCTTAGAGGCAGCCTTAATATAGATGCCTATGCGCGTCGCAAATTGAGCCGTTTTTTGGATGGACCCGATACTCTTCAAATTCGCGCTTTGCGCAACGTTCCGCCCAATAAATATCGCTCCAGCACGTTGGCGTTGCTGGTCTGGACAATCGGAATTATCCGTCTGTTTTTTTCTCCGACAGGATATTGTTTGCTGCCGTTTGCGCTTGGATTGATTGCATATGCCACTGTGGCGATGGACACTCCGATGCGCGTGATGGTGCTTATTTTCTTTTCGGTGTTTTTTGTGGAGATGATTTTTGGATTTTTATATCGCCCGCGAATCGAGCTTATCCGAACCATGCCGGAGCGGGTGCGTTCGAAATCGCGTTTTAAAATCGGTTTTACCTTGCGCAATCGGCGGCGAGTACCAGGTTGGGACATCTGGGTTGATCCGTTTGCTTACGCGTCCGGATTGGAGACTGAGCGTTATGCCACCGTGCCGGAATTGCCGGGCAAAGCGGAAGTCAAACTCGAAAGCACGGTTTTTGCCAAACGGCGCGGGCGTTATTTGATTTATTCAACGCGGGCGGAGTCGCATTTTCCTTTTAATCTTTTTAAATGGAATTGCCGCCGCAAACGAGATTCCCGGCAGCTCTTTGTTTACCCGGCGTATACTTCGTTAAGCAAGGTGGATTTACCGCTCGGAGTGCGAACTCAAGCCGAGGGAATGGCGCGTTATTCGAAGATCGGTGAATCCATGGAGCTTATGGGGGTTCGCGATTATCGCGACGGCGATGACATTCGCCACATCGATTGGCGGGGAACTGCCCGAATTGGTTCGTTTGTGGTCAAGGAGTTCGAGGAAAATGAGCTTAAACGCATTGCGTTAGTCACCGACACATATATCCCGATTCCGCCGTTTTGGCGAAGATTTCGCTATGTGGCGCAGGAGTCGGAAGAGTTGGAAGCGGCTTTGGAGCTGACTGCCGCGTTGGCGGAATATTTTTCGCATGGCGAGGCGGCGGTTGAACTGTTCGCCGTCGGACCTGAAGTACACCATTTTGAAACCGGGCGCGGTACGAATAATTTTGACGCGCTTTGCGATATTTTAAGCGGCATTGAACCATCGCCGTCGCCGGCGTTGTCGCAACTGGAGCCGGAGGTGTTTCGGAACATTTCCGACGTAGGCGGCGCGGTGGTCATTTTAATCGGCGATGACCAAGAACGGCGAAATTTTGTCGGCAAATTGCGCGAAAGCGGCGTATCTTTGCGGGTGTTTTTGATTTCTGACAATCCGACCGGAGAAATTCCGGCGGAATGGTTTGTGATTTCGCCTCAGGCTATCCGTTCGGGGAAGGTGAAAAGTTTGTAAAATGGATCAAACGCGAAAAATCGTCTTATACTCTGCTGCAATCTTGTTGCCGGCGGCGTTTTACTTTGGCGCGATCGCCGAGTTGCCGCATATTTTGGTGATCACTTTTATTTTGCTGGTACTTTCGGCGATCAAGCCCAAAGGGTGGCGAATCAGCGATCGCTCGATCATTTATCTGACGCTTTCGGTATTGGCGATCACCTTGTTCGGCAACTATTTTTCGCCGATTAAATTGGATCGGTTTGGCTTTATGGCGACGCTTACGCGACCGGCACTTTCGATCCCGTTCGCGCTTTACTGCGGTGCGCTTGCCGCCGGATTCCGCCGTCGCGAATATGCCATAGGTATTGCCTCGGCGGCGGCGATGCTGACCTTTGGATTGGGTGGCGATGTTCGGGTCGATGAGCTACTTTCCAGCAAAAACAGTATGGTCAATTGGATTGCTTCGGTATTTCCCTATTTCTTCTGCGGAACTATGTCGATCTCGCTTTTGGCGATTCTTTGGGGTAGTCGTTCCGGCAGCAAACGTGGATCGGTGAAGCGATTCGCTTTGCTGTTTTTTGCTGTTATTGCAATTGGCGGGGTAGTCGCTTTGGAGCTTTGGGTATATCGGCAAAACGAGCGGATATTTCGCCGTTGGGAAAGTGTGCTTTTGCGTATCGGAGTGCGTCAATTCTACCGATCGGAATCAACGCACATGCAGATTGGGACAACTCCGAATCTGATGCTGGCGATTCCGCCGGAATTCGGATCTATGTCCGATCGCGTGGCGTTGCGGGTGGTCGGCAAAACCGCTCCGGGCTATTTGCGCGGGCGTTCGTTTTACCAATACTACCGTGGAGTTTGGCGCAACGGCAAGGAGATTCCGGGTGCGGTCTTGCCGATGAGTATGGCAAATCAAGCGTATTTTGCCGAGAAACTTTGCGCGGTCACTCGATTGGAAAGAACCCGATACAAATGGGATATTTATCCTGACGAGTCGTTGCAGCTTAGAACTTTGTTTTTTTCTGCCAACATCGTTTCGGTATCGCTGGTGGCGAATCGGATTTTGCAGTTTCCCAACGGTATGCTTGAAGTGGAACAGTTTGTCCGCGACGGCGGATACAGCGTCTATGTCGATACCCCGGAAACGATGTCCGCTTTTTCGCAACCCGAAACTCCGGGGCAGGAGTTTTTAGTCATTCCACGCGAAATTAGAACTACTTTAAGTAAAATAACAGAAGAGCTTAAACTCTCAAAATGCGCCACCGACGCGGAACGTTTCCGCAAACTGAAAGAGTATTTTGACCAAAAATTTCAATACTCATTGGATTGGCGCGGCTCAAAACCCGAACCGGTGAGCGGTGAGAATAACGCAAATTCCAATGGTGCTGGTTTTTTTCGACCGCGTTGGCGGTTTGGCGACCCGGTCAAGTTTTTTTTGACCGAACAACGCCGGGCGCATTGTGAGCTGTTTGCATCGGCTACTGCGCTATTGTTGCGCAGCGCGGGAATTCCGAGCCGATATGTGACCGGCATTGTCTGCAACGAGCCTCATCCCTCGGGCAAATACTTTATCGCCCGTTACGGTGATTCACACGCTTGGGTGGAGGCGTATGACCGGCAACTCAAACGCTGGGTTTTGCTGGATACTACTCCGCCGGCGGTTACAGCTGTGACACTGCGGGAAGACACTTGGCGCGAACGACTTGACAGTGCCAAAGAATATTTGCGGTTTGCCTGGGCGGAAATGTTGGGAAAGCTTAATCGCGGTCATCTAATTGAGGGGATTATCGCATTTTTGATGCTTTGCACCAATTGGGGTTTTTATATAATAAAGCATCCCTTGTGGGGTACGCTGATCGCTCTATTACTGTTGACGGGTGTTGGAGTTCTGTTGCGCCGTTATGCGAAGCGTCCCGACGACCACTTAACGCCTGAAAAGCGAAAACTCCAAAAACAGTACCGCAAACTTTTGTGCAAATTGCGTCGGGGTAAGATAATTGGGAGCAAAAGTACGCCGACTGCGGTGGAATTGCTTGCGACGGTGAAGTCCCACCCGAGCTTGTCAGTGCAACAGCGCGACGAATTGTCCGCCTACCTTGAATCCTATATAATTGAACGATATTCGATATAGGGTATCTCCAAAAACTGAGCTGCAATTTGCAGCCAAATTTCCAGTTCTTAGAGGTACCCTTGAAATAGACACGTGAGCGTTGTCATTACACGGACTCGGAGTGTCAGAGTTTGAAGATACTGCCGATCTTATCGCCCAATAACGCTCCCGCCGCCGCCAGTGCCGCTGCCAAAAACAGCATCGCCCAAACGCCAAACGCACAAGCGATAAACGGGCCAGAACCCAGAATCTGCGAGAGTTCGTAAATCGCCCGCGTAATCGGGTAAAATTCAGCCTTTTGCGCCAAAATCAATGAATCGGACACCTCCAGCATCGAAAAACTAAAAGCGAACAACGCCCCGACAATCAAATTGGCGAAAACCAATGGCAAGGTTATTTTTTTCAACGTGACAAACGCACTCGCCCCGAAGTTGCGCGCCGCGTTTTCGAGTTCCTCGGGTGTCTGCTCAAGACCCGCCGAAACCGAACGAACCACATAAGGCAGTCTTCGCACCGCGTAAGCGATTCCAAGTAACAAAAACGGATTTTCCACCGGGTTGAAATACTCAGATGCAAAGTTAAATTTCACCGACATACCAAGATAGCCGAACGCAATGACAATCCCGGGTACCGCCAAAGGCAACATCGCAAGCAAATCCGCCAACATTCCGCCGCGCAACTTCCAACGCACCGCCGCGAGCGAGATTAGCACTCCCACTGTCACTGCGATTGCCATGGCAAACAGCGAATAATTCAAACTGTTCACAATGCTTGGCAACACAATTTGATGTGACAGCGCGTTTTCAAAATTAAGCAGCGTAAAGTCCCGTGGCAAAATCGTCTCGTACCAACGCAGAGAAAACGCCGTTAAAATCAACGCGATATGCGGCAAACCCGCCAGAAATGTAACCATCGCGAAAACCGTTGTCGGCAACCAACGCCGCCATCCGGCAGGACGCACCGCGCTTGACCCGGCACTGCCTTTTACCGTGGCATTCAGAGCGGTTTTGCCCAGCGCGAACTTCCCCGACAGATACATCGTCGCCGCGAAAAACAGCATCACCACGATTAACGCATAAGGCACCGGGTTGCTCTCAAGCTCCATAATCCCGTTAAAAATCTGTACCGCGGTCACTCGATTGTAGCCAAACATCAACGGTGTACCCAGCTCGGTGAAACTCCAGACCAAAACAATGCTGCCTCCGGCAAAAATTCCGGGCTTCAACAACGGGAACGTGATTTTTCTGAAACGTCTCCATTTTTTTGCCCCCAAATTTCGCGCCGCCTCGTCAAGTGCCGGATCGAGATTGCCCAATGCGGTCACTAAATTCAAATAGAGAATCGGGTAGAGGTGCAACGCCTCAATCAGGCAAACCGACCAAAACCTCCCCTGACCGCCGAGAAAATCAACCCTCGGAATTCCGCAATAGCTCAAGAGCGTATTGACAACTCCATAATGTCCGAGAATCTGTTGAAACCCCAACGCCCCGACAAACGGGGGCAAAATCATCGGAATCATCACCAACAAGTGCGACCAGTTTTTGCCGGGAAAATCGTAACGATTATACAGCAACGCCAGCGGGAATGCGATCAAAAACACCAATATAGTTGTAACAGCCGCAATCGCAAAACTGTTTAAAAGTCCCTCGCGATAGATGAAGTTGCTGAAAACTTCGGCGAGCAAATGCCAATTAAGCCCCACGCCCACCACCGTGAAGATCGGGGCGAGCAAAAATGCGCCGAGAAAGGCGATCACCAGCATGAGCAATAAATATTGAATCCATTTGTTTTCCATCGCTTATCTCCCCTGCCGCGCCAATTTTTCGGCTTCAAGATAGTTCTGACAGGCGAAATCGCTCCATTGTCGGCAAAGCGCGGCAACCGCAACCGCATTTTGCCGCAACCCGGCGTTGGCTTTGGCAATTTCACGATACGAAAACGGTAAACGGTTGAACGCCGCAAATGCCTGCGGAACTCGGGTTGGACCGCCCGCGGCGATAATCGCTTTCCAGGCGCGTTGAAGCTCCTCTTGCGGGTCAAGCGCGATACAGCGAATCAGAATACGCAACAGCCCGTAATAAGGGGCGGTCAACTCGGCGCGGTAGACAAAACTTGCACCCGACTCATACGGATTGTAGTCCGGGTCGGAACGATACGCCTGAAATTCCGGCTTATAAAGATCGCGCCGAATCGGCGGACGGCGCAAGGCGTGTTTCTGCGGACCGTCCGGCGTTCCGACCTTAAACGCATGGAGTTTTTGCCCCTCAACGCTCAAGAGAAAATCGATAAACATCTCTGCCGCCTTGCGATTGGGTGCGCCGCGCAAGAGTTGAATCGGGTCGGCGGAGACCGCCGTACCACCTTTGGGCGGCACGTAAAAAAAGTGCGGTTTACCGTCGAATTGCAGGATATTCCACTCCTGCTCGGTAAAGCCGTAAGTGTCGATCGCCATTCCGGCGGCGGCGTTTCCCGCGGCGATGTCACGCGGAATCTTTCCGGCGGAATCGGTCAGATTCCGGGCGTTGCCGAAAATTCGCTTAATTAAATTCATCCCTTGCTCCCAACCCAACTCCGGGTTGCCGGAGTCCGCCATGCACTGCTGAATGAGCACTTCAAAACATTTATTGGCGGAACCCGATTTTGTCGGGTCGGCTAAAGATATGGCGTTAAAAAACTTCGCATCTCCGAGATCCGACCAGCGTTCCGGCGGGGAGGGGTCGGATAGTTCGGCGACCCGGTCGGCGTTGTAGCAAATCCCGAAGGTCGAAAGCACCACGCCGTAATAACGACCTTGTTTGTCGTACAACTCGTCTCCGCCGAAACGTTGCGGGATAATTTCGCTTTTGAAATACTCCGGGTGGCGTTTTTGCGCCCCGCCGTCCACCGCAAAACCGCGTCGGGCGTGGCGTTGCATATCGAAAGTACCTCCGCCCGCCATAAGGTCGATGCCGATTCCGACGTTCGACGCTAAAAAAAGTCGTCGTGCTTTTTTTACCTCTTCCGGAGCACCGGGGTCGTTTTCCACCCCCGGTTCGGCAAAACGTTTTGCAATTTCGGCATTCCACTTGCCGTTATTTGAATTTGATTCAAATTCGCGCCGAAACTCCGCCTCGTAACGGTCGGCGATATACTTTACAATGTCCGAAGTACCGCCGGGTGAACGAAAGTCAAGCTCGATCTCTTTGCCGGTTCGCTCGTGATAATATTTGCGAAAAGCCTGGGCGTATTCATAGCGAATCGACTCGTTATGAGCCGAGATAATGACAAGTTTATCACTCTTGCCGGAATCGGTTTTAACTTCCTGCTTCGGTCGCAAGGCAAACGGAATCGCCAGAAGCAAAACCAGTGGCAATAGTGCAATCAATAATTTTTTGTACATATGTGATCTCTATTGAGCTCTATTGCAAAACAATTAACGCTTCCGGCGGCAAATAAAGCAAATACGTTTCACCGATTTTACGCTCAGGCGGAGCACTTTCGACTACGACCAGCTTTCGACCAGACGCTTCAAATTCCCATTCGCAACTTTCCCCGGTGAAACTGCGGTTGGTCAATACGGCGTTAACCGCATTCATTTTTGACTCAACACCGATACGAATCCGCTCCGGGCGGATCATCGCGACAAGTTTCCCGGCAAGTTTACCGGTCATGCCGTCGCAACTTAAATTCCCCAAAGCAGTTTGCCATACGCCGTCGGGCTTAAGTTCGCCCTCGATAAAATTCGCGTCGCCGAGAAAAGAGGCGACAAATTTATCTGTCGGCGCGTTGTACGCCTTTTCGGGGGTGTCGATTTGGCAAATAACCCCCTGATCCATAACCGCGAGACGATCCGCCATGCTAAGTGCCTCCTGGCGGTCGTGGGTCACGTAAATGGCGGTAAGTTTTCGCTCCACGCAAATCCGGCGGATTTCACGGCGCATGGTGTCGCGCAGTCGCGCATCCAAGTTCGACAGCGGTTCGTCCAACAGCAACAACGCCGGCTTTACCGCAAGCGCCCGGGCAAGTGCCACGCGCTGTTGCTGCCCGCCGGAGAGCGACGGAATACGTCTGGAGGCGTATTCGCTCATATGAACAAGCTCAAGCGCGGCTTTAACTTCGCGGTCAATTTCGGACTTTTTTTCGCCGGAGACGCGCAACCCAAAGGCGACATTCTCATATACCGAGAGATGTGGCCAAAGTGCGTAATTTTGAAAAACCATCGCGGCACGCCGTTTCTCTGGAGGTAGTTTGGTGATTTCAACGTCGTTAAAACGAATCGATCCGGAATCCGGCTCGACCAGTCCGGCAAGAATGCGCAACAAAGTCGATTTGCCACACCCTGACGGCCCGAGCAAAAAGAACAATTCGCCGGGTTTCACACTTAAATTCAGCGGTTTCAGCACCGGCACACCGGGCTGATAAGATTTGGTAATTCCGCTTATTTCCACTCTGGTCATAGTAAAATTTCCTGATTCAAAACTCATTTCTACAATATAATCTGTAAATCCCAAAAGGCAACCTCCAAAAAATCTGAAAAAAAGAAAAACCACCGGGAAACCGGTGGTTTTGATTGTGAAAATTGTGCCGATGATTATTCGAGGTGGATGTTGCGGATTTCGATTCCGGCGCGTTCCGCCGGGAGAATCCGATATTGAATGCCCATTCCGGTGATGTTAACCACCCCTTCGCCGAGCATTCGATCCAGCGGCAACTCCAACTTTTGCCAAGTCTCCGGCTTGTCGTCCACCTTAAAGTCGTATGGAGTGGTTACATATTTCACCTTGGGGAATTTGCCCTCGGCATCAAGACCGTACACCGTTACCTGAAACGGCGCGGCAAGTATTCCGCTACGTCCCCATTGATCCTTTGCCCCGTTGACTTCAAACACCAGCTTGGTGGCGTCCGGCGGGAGCGGCACGGATGGCGTGGCAGTTAACCCGACTCCGCACCACGCCCGTCCGTTTTCGGTTATTCCGATCTCGTAACGGTCGGGGTGGACGACTGTTTTAACCCCGCCCCACTCCTTGACTTTTAATTTTCCGGTGAGCAGCGGAGTGATTTTTCTGGTTTTGTCCGGCTGTTCAATTGTGATCCCCACGATAATCGGAATGAGCTTTGTATCGGCCGAAACAATATCTATTGTGGAAATAGTTTTTTGCGGATAGGGGTTCTTCCACTCATAGACGAAGACTCCGCGTCGTTCCACATTGACGAAGCCCGGCACAAACTTCATGCCGTCGATACGCTTGAGCGGCCAATACCATTCGCCGACTTCGATACCGTCGCGAATCGGAATCTCCGCTTTAGTGCCGTCGGAATAGTTGATCACATAACGGAATCCCTCTTGACCGTTGTCACTGCTCCAAGCGGCGGCGTGGAGGAAAAATACCCGGTCTGC
>JAISIP010000183.1 GCA_031261965.1 Victivallales bacterium
GGAGTTTCGAGAAGGAGCTTGAGGCGCTTGAGCAGCTTTGTTCGCGCTCGGTGGATGGAGTGGTGATAGTCTCTCACGTGTTTTCGGAGAAAAACATACGTACTGATCGATTCCGTTCAGATAATATTCCTCTGGTGGCAATCGCCGATGTAAAGGATTCCGGCGTTTGCTCCCTGAATTTCGATATTGCCGTCAGCATGGATGAGTTATTTGAGCATTTAACCGACAATGGTTTAAGACGAATAGCCTTCGTTGACTATTCTGTTTACCCCGGCAAATATGAGGCGTATCGCGACAGCACCCGAAAATTCGGGATAAAAGAGGAATATTATACGGATTTCGCCGATTTCGCCGATGACTATGACCGCCTGGTCGCGCAAATACTGCAAGATTTGCCCGAAGTAATAATTGCGGGCAGCGACTGGATCGGGGCAGAGTTAATTCACCGTTTTTCGGCTGCCGGAGTCGCCGTCCCCGACCAACTCGCCGTCGCCACCATCGACGGAACGGTCTTGTCCGCCACGTACAATCCTCCGCTAACCGCCATCAGATCCGATATTCCGATGTTGGCAAAAACCGCGATTGACATCATCGTCGAGCGGATCAAAGGCAACACCGATCTAATTACAAAAACAATTCCCACTAAACTGCTTATTAGACAAAGCACACAAAAGAAAGGGCAAAAGAAATGAAAAAGTATCGGTTTACGTTGATTGAACTCTTGGTGGTGATCGCGATTATCGCGATCTTGGCAAGTATGCTCTTGCCGGCACTCAATCAGGCGCGGGCGCGTGCCAAGGGAATCGCCTGCTTGAACAATCTTAAATCAATCGGTTTTGGGTACAACGCTTACCAAAGCGATTACAAGGGTTATCTCCCGAGACCCGAAGGCGTTGCATCCATTCCCTCTGTCCCGCCGTATGCGCGTTGGCAAGATTTGCTGGCAAAATATGCCGGAATGCCGCAGGGGGCGAGAATTGAGTCCAATGGTCAATACCGCTATTACAAGATTTTCGCCTGCCCGGCGCAAGCGGAACTGTTGCAGCCTGCGGATAAAAGCGGTAAGACCGAAGGATTCCATTACGGACAAAACCAACATGCGCAATCCGAACAAACCTATAACAAACGGGCATTTTTTAAACGGGTCAAACGCCCGACTGAGCGTCTGATTGCCGCGGATATGGATAAAAAACCCGGAGTGACCGGACACGTCTATTTTGAAGTCAAAGGCACAGTGGCGAACAATTTCGCCATTACCGTCGATGGGAGTCAGCGCCATGTAAACGGCAGGGGGGTGAATTGTCTTATGGGCGATCTTCGCGCCATCGCTGTTCCGCTTTCAAAGATTCCCGATCTTTCCACCGATTACTTCTTTGGCAAAGACATCAAAGATTGACCATTTAACTTGGAGCTTATCGACTAATAATGGAAATGTTATGACGAAACACCGGGAATTGGTCGCGCAGTTGAAAAAATCGGGGATATTGGAAGAAATATCTACGCTTTTTTCGACAAGTGAATGGCTAATCGGGGCAAGTCAGAGCGTTTTCGTTTATTAGTTGATAAGCTCTTAATATAACTAAGGATTGTTACATGTCAAAGAAGCCGCAAATCGTTTTTATGCCGCACGCGAATATTCAGTACTCCCAGCTCGACCCCGCCCGGCGGCGTTGGGTGTGCGAAAATTCCTATCGTCCGCTTTTTGAACTTGTACGCGACGGCGGGTACAAGATCGCGTTTGAAGCCTCAGGGCGGACGCTTGAAGTCATGAGTGAAGAAGCTCCCGGAGTCCTCGCTCTTTTGCGCGAACTGGTGCAAAAAGGGCAAATTGAGCCGGTAGGTTCGCCGTTTATCCATGTCATGCTCACAAATATTCCGCCGGAAATCGGGCTTGACACGCTGAAACACGGGCTTGACGCGTGGGAGAAGTACACCGGGGTGCGTCCGGGTACGGGCTGGAATCCCGAGTGCGGATGGGCATCGTTTCTGCCCGAAATTTACCGCGAGGCGGGCTTTAAATCGCTGGTGATGGATGCCGACAGCTTCTTCCTCTCCTTCCCCGAAATCCGCGAAGCCACCGGCTTGAGTTACGATGTCCAGGGTCACAGCAACAAAAATCACCTCTTTAAAATCGAAGAATACATCAAGGACAAGCCGGAGTATTTGCGCTATTTGACCAATCCTTCGATTGCACCCAACGGTTTGAATATGATTTTCCGCTCGGACTGTATGGCGAACCCGATGCTCTGGTATCTTATGGGGGCGACCGAGGGAATGCGCAAAGAGCCGGTTTCAGGCGAAGAAATCGAAACGATGCTGCGAAACTGGAAAGAGCGAATCGGTGCTTCCGGCAGTTTCATTATGCCCTATGCCGAAGACGCCGAGTATATCGGCACGTCGGCGTATTTTTACGTCAAACAGTTCAATCAGGCACGTTTCTTCGAGCCGGAGCCGGACAGCGTGAAGCGTTTTTGCGAATTGCTTGAGATCGCCAAGAAGCTTGACTACGAGCTTGCCACCCCCTCCGAGGTGATTGCGCAAAGCGAAAATCTTATCGCCAACGACCGTATCGAACACATCGAAAACGGAGTCGCCTGGCACGGAGGTACGGCAAAAGCGTGGGCGAATACCGAATATTCGCGCTTGCTCGACCCGGTCTGCCGTTCGGTGTTCGACGGCATTATGCTGTTGCGCGAACGGCTCGGCGACCGCAGCGAATTGGATGCGGCGTTCAAGGCGTTGACCAGCGCGTGGGTGTCGGATTCGCGTTGGCCGCCGCTGCCGACTTCGCCGGGGCGGTTCAACGTCCGCGAAACGCTCGACGACCTCTATAAAGCGAACGAAACCATCGAAAAAGCCATGAAAAATTGCAACATCGCCGAGTTGCGTTCGCTCTATTCGCC
>JAISIP010000179.1 GCA_031261965.1 Victivallales bacterium
GTATGTGCGGTTTTGCGCATAGATGGTTAACTATATGTTAGCCAGCTACTTGCGAAATCGCACCTCCAAGTTGCGAATCTGTCGATTTTTAACTCAAACCAGTTTTTAGAGATACCCTATATCTATCTGGAGTCCATCGTCATTGACCACAAGAAACCGCCCCGTGCAAGACTTGAATTTGAAGTGAAGCGCGGCTCGGGTATCAAACGTGAAAGCCGTATCCTTGACGTGGGCGACAGCCTGTATGTAAAATCAAACGAGCTTGAGGAATATAACGGCGTATCAATCGCCGAGATAGATCCAGTTCGGGCTATGATTACGTTCTCCAATGGAGATACGCTGCTATCGGGCGTGGCAAGCGGCAATGTCAACGAGGACGACATCCGCCGTATCCAAATCCGCGAGACGATTATCTCACACTTTGAGAAAGAGGAAAAGCTGTTTGAGCAGGGCATAAAGTGCCTGTCGCTGTTCTTCATCGACGAGGTAGCGAAGTACCGCCAGTATGACGAGGACGGTGAAGAACAGCTCGGCGAATACGGACGCATTTTTGAGGAAGAGTACACCGCCGCTTTGAACGAACGGCTGACGCTCTTCCCAACGGCATATCAGGATTATCTGCGCGGTATTGATTCCCACGATACGCATCGCGGGTATTTCTCCATTGACAAGAAAGGTCGTGCCGTCAACAGTTCCGTTAAGCGCGGCAACGAGTTTTCCGACGATATTGCGGCATACGACCTGATTTTGAAAAACAAGGAGCGATTGCTGTCCTTTGACGAGCCGACCCGCTTCATCTTCTCCCACTCAGCTCTGCGTGAGGGTTGGGATAACCCGAACGTGTTCCAGATTTGTACGCTCAAGCACTCCGACAATGCCACGGCAAAACGTCAGGAAGTCGGGCGAGGACTACGTCTTTGTGTAGACCAAACCGGCACACGTCAGGACGCACAGACTTGCGGCGAAGACCAAGTGCAGGGCATCAACACCCTGACAGTCGTGGCAAGTGAGAGCTATGCGGGCTTTGTGTCGGATTTGCAAAGTGAAATCAGGACAAACCTCTACGACCGCCCGACCAAAGCAAGCGTGGAGTATTTCAAGGGCAAGAGCTACACGGCGGACGGTGAAACGAAAACCATCACCGACGCGGAGGCGACGAAGATATTCTTCTACCTTGTTCAAAACGCTTATATCGACGAGGAAGGCACTGTTACAGACGCATACCGAAATGCCGCCGAAAGCGGAACGCTTGCGCCGCTTAATGCCGCACTTGAACCCATCGGCGAGAGTGTCCATAAGCTCGTACAGGCTATCTTTGACCCGTCCGTTCTTGCGGGCATGGTTACCGACGGTCACGGCACAAAGGTCAAGGAAAATCCGCTCAACGACAACTGGAAGGACTTCAAAGAGCTGTGGGAGCGTATCAACAAAAAGTACGCCTATACCGTGGACTTCAACGGCGATGAGTTGATAAAAAAATCCATCGCCGAAATCGACAGCAAGCTGATTGTGGCACAACTTTCCTATACCCTTACCCAAGGCGAACAGAAGGGCAATGATTTTACCACCACGAAAACCCGGACTAAAAATATCGACAATGCGCCCGGCGGTCTGGCGAAGTATGACCTTATCGGCAAAATCGCCGCCGAAACATCGCTGACCCGCAAAACAGTTACGGCAATTCTTACGGGCATTGATCCGCAAAAGTTACAGTTCTTCAGGCTCAATCCCGAAGAGTTCATCAGCAAAGTGGCAAAGCTCATCGACTCCCAAAAAGCATCGGTGGTTGTGGAGCATATCACCTATGCTCCGAGCGAGGAAGAACCGTATTCGCAGGACATCTTTAATATGAGCAAGTCCTCCGACGAGTACGCCAAAGCATTCAAGGCAAAACACGCCATACAGGACTATATCTTCACGGACGGGACAGCCCACCAAAGCGTGGAACGCCGCTTTGCCGAGGATTTGGACGTTGCCGACGAAGTGGTCGTGTATGCCAAACTGCCGAGCGGACCGCGAGGGTTTCATATCCCCACGCCCGTAGGCAACTACTCCCCGGACTGGGCGATTTCGTTCAAGAAAGGTAGCGTTAAGCACATCTTCTTCATTGCCGAAACAAAAGGCACTATGGAGAGCTTGCAACTTAAGCCGATAGAACAGGCGAAAATAAAATGTGCCAAGAAGCTGTTCAACGAAATTTCCACCACTGGCGTGAAATATCATGATGTGGACAGCTATCAGAATTTGCTTAATGTGATGAATACCCTATAGGATCAGTTCGAGTGACAAGAGGGCGTTTAGCATATTGCGTCCGTTTTCCTCTTTCCACTCAAGTTTGAATTCGCGTTTGAGCATCGCCCGAACTTTAACTCCGCCCAATGTTTTATCATATTGCGGAAACAAAGAATCCAGCCTCAGAATCTTTTGAAAAAGTTCGTCCCGGTGCGGAGTGCGAATCTGCAACAACGCCTGGATGTGGAATCCGCTATGGCGATTGCCGGAATTTATCCCGGTTAACTTCACCGACGCAATCGGCTTAACTCCGCTGCCGGGCGGCGGGAACTCCCCGCGACAGCACTCCCGATCGCTCTCAAGCCCAAGCACCGAACCCACGCGTTCGGAAAGAGAGCGTTCGAGCAACGCCGGGTCAAATGCCGTGACACTCCGATCGGGCAACGACGATACCGGGCTGTTGCTTGCCCCTTGCGACATGGCGACATCGACCCGCGCTGTTAGTGTAAGTGTGCCGCAACCGTATTCGCGTTCAAATATTTGCGAATGGGTAAATTCCATTGCCTCCTCGCAATAAATCGCGTTAAACTCAACCCCGGCTTGCGACACGTCGATCGCCGGAAGCATAGACAGCAAACGGGCAAGTTCACGCTCAAAATTGGAGCAACCCGCCGTGCGTACCGTAAGTTTCAGCGAAAAATCCCGATAGCGCAAATCATCCGCCCCCGCCGACCCGGTGACACGAACTGCACTGCCCTCCTCCTCTTCGCGCAATGTTCCGGCGCGAACTCCAAGCAACGCGGCGACTCCGTTCTCCACTGCCGCAAAGGGGATTTTTGACCAATCTTCAACAGTGGGAATCGCCTCGGTTTCGCCCGGAGTGAAGCTTGAACGCGCCAAGTCAATTTGGCAACTCAAAACAAGTTTCGCGCTTTGCTTGGGCGTGCCGTGATGGCGGATTTTCCCGAATTCCCCCTCCGACTTACGTTCGATCCGTCCAAAATAAACGCCCACCAAAGTATCATGCTCACGGGGAAACACCGCCGCGATACGTGCAAATTGTTCACAAAACGCCGGATCGGCGGAGCGTCCATTTAGCGTTATGGTCACCGGGAATCCGCCCGGAAAATTCTCTTTTGCATCGGCAAATCCGGTCAAACTCACCCCGATGCCGTCCAGTTTGTCCGTCAAGCCGCCGGGGGCAAACGCTATTTCGGGACTCAGAGATTCCAGCAAGCCGGCAAGTGCCGTTTCGACCGCCCTGGCACTAAAATTTTCGCGTTGCATACAAGCAGTTTCCGACGCGGCAACGGGGACAAAAATATCATTCATCGGGGTATCCTCCTATTGGTTGATACCGACAAAAGATTTTGTCAACCTTTCCGCAAAAGGCTTCCGCTAAAAGAGTTCGCGTAAAGTTCGCACTTTTTTTGCGACATCGTCGGCTTGGGTGATCTCGGTAACCATGGCGATATGCATTGCCCCCGCACTCACGAGTTCCGGGATATGACACGCCTTGATTCCCCCCATCACCGAAAAGGGGATATGCACGTGCGGCGCAATCAATTTAAGTTGCTCAACACCGAGAGCATCGTAGCCGACCTCCTTGGTTTGAGTCGGGTAAATCGGACCGATGTTAATGCAGTCCGCCCCCGCTTCTTGCGCCTGAATCGCCTCGGCTAAATTGTGTGTGGAGTTGCCAATCCACAACGTCTCGGACAAACTTCTCGCCGCTTCGACCGACAGATCGTCCTGCCCGAGATGCACCCCGTCCGCCCCCGCCGAAAGTGCCACATCGACGTGATCGTTGATAATGAGCAAAACGCCGTATTGATTTGCGATCGATCGACACTCAAGCGCAAGCTCATACAACGCTTTTTTGCCTTGGTGTTTTTCGCGCAACTGCACGACCTTTGCCCCACCTTCCGCCACGGCGCGAAAAACTTCCACCACCGAGCGTCCAAGACAAAATTCCGAGGAGATAACCGGGTAAATATCGGAAGACTCAAACGCGGTTCGCTTTTCCGATCGCGTTTCAAAACAGGATTTTATCATATTTTTCGCTTTTTAAATTCTTTGCACTCCCCCATCGGGTCGGCGGATTTGCCGTCAATCCCGCAGAGAGTTTTAAACGGATGTTCGATAAAGTGGACGCAATTGCGGCAAAAGCGACCGTAATTTTCATCGGGAGTCAGATCGGCTTTGACCTCGGAGTTATCGCACTGCCCAAGCAAGGCGGCAAGGCGGTCGATAGTCGCACTTTTTGCCGGAGTTGAGGACTTTTCGCCTGAGTCCTCTATCTCAGCTCCGCACAAAGCGCAAATCAGCACTTTGCCCACGAGAGTAAACCCGTCAAGCTTATTTTTGGCTTTTACCACGCTTTTTTCGCCGCAATGCGGACAGTTAAACCCTTCGCCCTCGCGCATATGCCGTTCCTTGTGTCAAAAAGTCCCGATATAAGGGACACTTTGTCCCACCGTGTAAAGTACACGGGTTTGTTTTTTTTACAAGTTCTGCTTTGTGGAATTCTGGCATATCCTATGCTATATTTCCATAGGAAAAGGAGATTTTTACTTATGAATATGGAAAAACTTACCAACAAAACCCGTGAAGCTCTCTTAGAAGCTCAAAATATCGCCGTAGGCAATCGCAATACCGAGTTGCGCAATATCCACGTCCTCGCCGCATTAATGCGTCAGGAAGACGGTCTAATCCCCTCTTTGCTGGAGAAAGCCGGCATAAGTCGCAAACTCTTCTCCGGTCAGGTCGAAGACGCTTTAGCTAAGCTCCCGGCCGTACAAGGCTCGGAGCAGCAAGTCTATCAATCCCGTGAATTCAGCACGCTTATAGTGGATGCCGCCAAGCAGGCCGAATCGATGCAGGACGAATTTGTCAGCGTCGAACACCTCTTGCTTGCGATGTTCAAAGCCACCGGCTCCGGCGCGCTTGAGCTGTTGACCAAAGCCGGGCTCACCTCTGACAAAGTGCTTCAAGCTCTTCAAAGCATCCGGGGCAACCAGCGCGTGACCTCCGCCGACCCGGAAGGAACTTTTGAGGCACTGAAAAAGTATTCCCGCGATCTGACTTTAATGGCGGTGCAGGATAAGCTTGACCCGGTGATCGGTCGCGACGACGAGATTCGGCGCGTTATTCAGATTCTCTCGCGCCGCACCAAAAACAACCCGGTCTTAATCGGCGAACCGGGAGTCGGCAAAACCGCCATCGTCGAAGGTTTGGCAAGACGAGTGGTGCGTGGCGACGTTCCCGAAAACCTCAAAGACCGTCAGGTGGTCGCACTCGATATGGGTGCTTTAATCGCCGGAGCGAAGTATCGCGGTGAATTTGAAGAGCGGCTCAAAGCCGTACTCAAGGAAGTCACCGCCGCCGAGGGCAAAGTTATTTTGTTTATCGACGAACTCCATACCGTAGTCGGTGCCGGAGCCTCTGAGGGGTCGATGGATGCCGGCAATCTGCTTAAGCCGATGTTGGCGCGGGGCGAACTTCACTGCATCGGCGCGACTACGCTGGACGAATACCGCAAGTATATCGAAAAAGATGCCGCGCTTGAACGCCGCTTTCAGTCGGTGCTGGTCAACCCGCCCAGCGTCGAAGACACCATTTCGATTTTGCGTGGACTGAAAGAACGTTACGAGCTGCATCACGGCGTAAAATTGCGCGACAGCGCGTTGGTCGCCGCCGCGACGCTGTCGGACAAATACATCGCCGACCGCTTTTTGCCCGATAAGGCGATCGACTTAGTGGACGAAGCCGCCGCCGCGCTGCGTACCGAGATCGACAGCTCCCCGGTGGAACTCGACGAAAATGAACGCCGGGTTATGCAGCTTGAAATCGAAATCACCGGGCTGAAACACGAGAAGGACGCTTCCTCGATAAAACGGCGCGAAAACCTCGAAGCCGAAGTCGCCGAGCTTAAAGCCGAGGGCAAAACCCTCCGGGTGCGGTATGAGAACGAAAAAAAGGCGATCACCGATTTGCGCGACTTGCGCGAATCGCTCGACACCGCCCGCGCCAAGCTGGAAAAAGCTACCCGCGACTACAATTACGAAGAGGCGGCTAAGCTTCAACACGGAGTGATTCCCGGAATCGAAAACCAAATCGCCGAAGCCGAAAAACAGATCAAAGAGTCCGGCGAATCCCAGCTGCTCAAAGAAGAGGTTGATGAAGAGGACATCGCCGCAATCATCAGCCGTTGGACACATATTCCCGTGGCGAAATTAGTGCAAAGTGAAAAAGAGAAACTCCTCGCCCTCTCAGGCAGATTGCATGAACGCGTGGTCGGTCAAAGCGAAGCGGTTGCCGCCGTCTCCGACGCGGTATTGCGTGCCAGAGCCGGGCTGAAAGACCCCAACCGACCGATCGCCAGCTTTATCTTCCTCGGTCCGACCGGTGTGGGTAAAACCGAGTTGGCGCGGACGCTTGCCGCCGATCTCTTTGACGATGAACGCGCCATGGTGCGAATCGATATGTCGGAGTATATGGAGAAATTCAGCGTTTCGCGATTAGTCGGAGCTCCTCCGGGATACGTGGGTTACGAAGAAGGCGGGCAGCTCTCCGAAGCGGTGCGTCACCGCCCCTACTCGGTTGTGCTTTTTGACGAAATCGAAAAGGCGCATCCCGACGTTTTCAACATTCTGTTGCAAATCCTTGAGGACGGCATTGTGACCGACTCGCAGGGGCGGACGGTCAGTTTTAAAAACACGATCATTATTATGACCAGCAACCTCGGCAGTGACCGCATTCTTGAGGCATCGGGCGACGTGGAAGCACTCAAAGAAGATCTAATGGTCGAGTTGCGCCACCATTTCCGCCCGGAGTTTTTGAACCGAATCGACGAAACTTTGATCTTTCACGCCCTCACCAGGGAAGAGATCGGGCAGATTGTCGATATTCAGCTCAAACGGTTGGCGAAACGGCTCGCCGAGCAGGGTATCGCGCTTGAAGTCACGCCGGAAGCGAAAAACTTCATCGACGACGAAGGGTACGACCCGGCGTTCGGTGCCCGCCCCCTCAAACGGGCGATTATACGCTTGGTCGAAACTCCGGTTTCGCGCAAGATTCTCGCCGGGGAAGTTCCGCCGGACACCACGCTGGTCATCGACAAAAACGCCGACGGCCTTGTCTTCAAAGACAAACAACCATAACTATTTCTTACGTCTTTTTCTGAATGACACCGAAATTGACTTGAAAAGCACTTTAAAAGTGCTATTGTAACACGTTGTTCGGGCCTTTTTTGTTCAATATTATGGGTTTGGGCACTTTTAATATGGAACGGGTTCCGATTTTTGAAGGGTATTTCGAGAAACTACAGGGTATCTCTAAAAACTGGCTTGAGTTAAAAAATCGATAGAGTCGTAATTTGGATGTGCGATTTTGCAAGTATCTGGCTAACATGGAGTTAACCAGATACGCACAGGGTCGCGCATACGAATACGAGATGCGATTTTTAGCCAAGCTTCCAGTTTTTAGAGGTAGCCGACAGTTTTTAGAGATAGCCGACAGTCATTTCCGGTAATTTTTATCGTGCAAAAATGTAAAACGATAAAAAAATCAAGGAGAGTTAGTATGAACGCCTATGTCGCCGATGTACTCAACCGTCTCAACAGCCGTTACCCGTGGGAAACCGAATTCCTACAAAGCGCAAAAGAAGTGCTTGAAACTCTCGGAGCGGTAATTAAGAGCGATGACAGATACCGAAAATGCGGCATCCTCGAGCGGATAACCACCCCCGACCGCATCATCCAATTCCAGGTGCCGTGGACGGATGATAAAGGCAACATCCATGTGAACACCGGCTACCGTGTGCAGTTCAACAACGCCATCGGACCGTACAAAGGCGGTTTGCGCTTCCACCCGTCCGTAAATCTGAGCATCCTTAAGTTCCTCGGTTTCGAGCAGATATTCAAAAACTCGCTCACCACGCTGCCCATGGGCGGCGGCAAAGGCGGCAGCGATTTCGACCCCAAAGGCAGGAGCGATGCCGAAGTCATGCGCTTTTGCCAGAACTTCATGCGCGAACTCTACCGCCACATCGGTGCCGATACCGACGTTCCGGCCGGAGACATCGGCGTTGGCGGTCGTGAGATCGGTTTTCTCGAAGGTCAATTCAAGCGCATCGCCAACACCAACGAGTGCGTACTCACCGGCAAAGGTCTTGCATGGGGCGGCAGTCTGATCCGTCCGGAAGCCACCGGCTACGGCAACGTCTACTTCGCCAGCGAAATGCTCGCCACGCGCAAGAGCGACTTCACCGGCAAGGTCGTATTGGTTTCGGGTTCCGGCAACGTCGCCCAGTTCGCTTGTAAAAAAGC
>JAISIP010000089.1 GCA_031261965.1 Victivallales bacterium
CGGGGGAAAGATTTTCCCCCGAACCCCCATTTTTTCAGTGCCGGGCTTTCATTATCGTGGGTTGTTCCCTCGGGCAGAAATGTTTTTCAGTAATGCATTTCGCAAAATATCTCATACCCATACTATACAATCCCTATTTATAGTAATGCAAGCCCATTTTAAGAAAAATTCAATATCTTTTGACGGGTAAATTATAGAGAAATTCTTTTCGCGCTTTTCGCGGTTGTTATACAAGAAACGGGCGACCGCAATGGTCGCCCCTACATCGCCCACTACCCACTAATCACTACCCACTTAAAAATCCCACATTCCGCATTTATCCGTCCGCCGTACGGATCGGCGTGCTGATCAATTACACTATGAGGAACATGCCGAAATTGCGCAAAAATCCGCTCTTATAAATCCGATTCGCACAAATAATGCGGCGGCGTTCAAGCCATCCCGCCTTGGGAAGACGGGCAAATTCACTTAACATTTTTAACTCATCCGGCTTAAGGCGGTCGCCAAAACGCTCCTTGAACGCGTTAGCTTGCAAGCAACAGCGAAAGAGGCGCGTACGAATTTGCCCTGCCCCCAACGACCATTTGCGAAAAAAATATTTCACCCCGTAACCCGAAGCACCAAAGACATTGTCTCGGTGCTGCCGATAAAGCAAGGTTTTTTCCGGCAAAAACTCGATTTGCCCCAAAGCCGACGCAGTTAACATCAGCCAATGATCGTGCATAAACGCCTCTGCAGGAATCGGCAACGCCAAATCGCAAAGCGCCCGATTAAAAAGCATAGTGCAACCCGGAGCGGTGTTTTGCAGCAAAAGTTCGCGCAAAGCCAAACGTTTCGGATCGATATTTTCGTGGCGAAAAAATGATTCGTCATCCGAACTTAAATTTTCGTCGGCGATCTGCAAATCAGTGAATAACAGCAACGGTGTGTTTGGCGGCAAATTCGCTTCCCTTTGCTCAAACGCGGCGCGACTATGCGAAATCTTAGTTGATAACCAGTAATCATCATGGTCGCAAAACATCAAAAGTTCGGCGGAAGAAGCCTTCAGTAACTCCGCAAAGTTCTCCATGGTAGAAGCACGTCCGCCCGGCAAGAGCTTAATTTTTTCGGGATTCTTTTGTTGATATTCCTCAAGTATCTGCAAGGTGCTGTCAGTAGATCCGCCGTCCCGGATCAGAAGTCGCCAGTCGCGGTCATCCTGCTTGAGAATAGAATCCAACTGTTCACCCAAAAACCGTTCCGAATTGAAGGTCGCCAAAAGAATATCAATAATCATGGCATATCTCAGATTTCGCCGGACAAAAATTCCCGCAACGCCTCGCGCCACTCCGGCATCGGCGGTAATCCGCAGAGACGAAGCATTCGCTTTTCCAATCGCGAATTAGCCGGACGCGGCGCCGGACGCGGAAACTCCGAGGTCTTGCACGGCACTACCTTTTGCCCGATTCCGCGTTGACGGAAAATCTCGCGGGCGAACTCGTACCAGGTGGCTTCGCCCTCGCAGGTGAGATGAAATGTTCCGCTTAAAAACGGTCTCGATAAAATTCCCCGCAACGCCTCCGCCACCGCCAGTGTGCTGGTGGGGTTGCCGAGCTGGTCATCCACCACCTTGAGTTCGGGGCGGCTGCCGTCGGCAAGTTTCAGCATGGCGTGGACAAAACTCGGTCCTCCCGCTCCATAAAGCCAGCTGATTCGGCAAATCACGTGATCCGGGCAACGCAGCCGGATCGCCTCTTCTCCGGCAAACTTGCTCTGCCCGTAAACCGTCGCTCCTCCGGTCGCCGCATCGAATTCATGATAAGGGCGTTCTTTTGCGCCGTCAAACACGTAGTCAGTGGAAATCGCAATCAGCCGAACCCCGTGCCGGGCGCAAGAACCCGCTACATTCGCGCTGCCTATTGCGTTAAGTTTATACGCCAAATCCGATTTGCTCTCGCAATCGTCCACCGCAGTCATCGCCGCACAATGAATCACCACATCGGGCTTCTCTCGCACCATTAGCGCGTCGAATTTATTTTCGTCGGTGATGTCTCCCTCAGGCAAATCGGTGGGAATCAACTCATAATCCGATAATTTTTGTCGCAACGTCCGCCCCAACATCCCGTTTGCGCCGGTGATTAAAATCCGCATTAGACACCCTCCTCCGACAGATATTCGGCCTTTTTAAAGGGAACGCCCTCGTGGTCTTTTTTGGACAATAAATAATCTTTCGGCGAAATCCGCCAATCAATATCCAGCTCCGGGTCGTCGAATCTGATCGAACGCTCGTGGCTCGGCGCGTAAATATTGTCGCATTTGTAGGCAAAAGTCGCCGTGGGCGAAAGCACCGCAAACCCGTGTGCCATACCTCGTGGAGCAAAGAGTTGGCGTTTATTTTCGCCGGAAAGCTCCACGCTCACGCTTTTGCCAAAAGTCGGGGAGTTTTTGCGAATATCCACAACCACGTCAAGCACGATTCCGTCAATGACCCGTACCAATTTTGCCTGGGTGTAAGGCGGCATCTGATAATGAAGCCCGCGCAACACGCCGTAAGTGGAAAAAGACTCATTGTCCTGCACAAAATCAACGTTGATCCCAACCTCGGCGAATTTCGCCTGGTTCCAGGATTCAAAAAAGTAGCCGCGGGCATCGCCAAACAGCTTGGGTTCGAGAATTTTCACACCCGCGATCGCGGTTTCAAAAACTTTCATGATTTCACTCACTTTCCGACGATACGTGATAAATACCGACCGTAATCGGTTTTCATTAAATCCTTTGCACTGGTCAAAACCTCGTCGGATGTGAGCCAATGATTCTCCCAGGCAAGCTCTTCCAAGCAGGCGATTCTAAGCCCCTGACGCAATTCGAGCGTCCGAATAAAATTCCCGGCGTCGAGCAAGCTCTCGTGCGTCCCGGTATCCAGCCACGCATAACCGCGACCGAGCCGTTCAACATGCAGCGTCCCGGCTTGGAGGTAACACTGGTTGACGCTGGTGATTTCCAGCTCGCCACGGGCGGATGGCTTGATATTTTCAGCAATCGAAACGACCTCGTTGTCGTAAAAATACAACCCGGTGACGGCGTAATTCGATTTAGGGACTTTGGGTTTCTCTTCGATCGAAATCGCCTTGCCGTCGGAATCGAACTCCACCACACCGAATCGCTCCGGGTCAGAGACGTAATAACCAAACACAGTCGCGCCTTTTTGGCGTTGCACCGCCTGACGCAAAAGCTCTTTGATGTGTGCCCCGTAAAAAATATTATCGCCCAGCACCAGTGCCACCGAATCGTTGCCGATGAACTTCTTGCCGATTAAAAACGCCTGCGCCAACCCGTCCGGGGACGGCTGAATCGCGTAAGACAAATTCAGTCCAAAACGGGATCCGTCGCCGAGCAAACGAATAAAACCCGGCTGATCCTCCGGCGTGGTGATAATTAAAATATCGCGAATTTGAGCACACATCAACACCGATAGCGGATAGTAGATCATCGGCTTGTCGTAGACCGGCAACAATTGCTTGGAGACTCCGAGCGTCACCGGGTGCAACCGCGAACCGGCACCCCCCGCAAGAACAATGCCTTTCATATCAGTTTCTCCTCCCCAAGCCCCAACCGCTCCATGCGATAAGAGCCGTCAAGCACATGTTTACACCAGGAATCCTTGTGGTCAAGATACCAGATCACGGTTTTGCGAATGCCGCTGTCGAACGTTTCTTGCGGTTTCCAGCCGAGTTCCCGACCGATTTTGGTCGCATCAATAGCGTAACGCAAATCATGTCCGGGGCGATCTGCCACAAAGGTTATCTGCTCGCGATAAGATTTTTTGTCCGCCCGCGGCGAAAGCTCGTCAAGCAACGCACAAATAGTTTCCACTACTTCGATATTCTTTTTTTCGTTGTGTCCGCCGATGTTATAGGTTTCGCCCGGAGTACCCTCAAGCACCACTTTTACCAACGCCCGGGCGTGATCTTCGACATAGAGCCAATCGCGGATTTGAGCACCCATGCCGTAAACCGGCAACGGCTTGCCGTCCAAAGCGTGAAGTATCACCAAAGGAATCAGCTTCTCGGGAAAATGGTATGGTCCGTAATTGTTTGAACAATTCGTCACCAAAGTAGGCAACCCAAAGGTCCGCTTCCATGCCCGCACCAGATGGTCGCTTGACGCTTTGCTGGCGGAATAGGGCGACGAGGGAGCGTAAGGAGTGGTTTCCAAAAAGAAATCCCCCGGTTTTTCGAGGTCGCCATACACTTCGTCGGTCGAAATATGGTGAAACCGAAAAGCATTTTTTTGCTCATCGTTCAGTGTATTAAAATATTTTCGTGCCGCTTCGAGCAAAGTGTACGTTCCGACGATGTTCGTGCGGATAAATTCGCCGGGGCCATCGATGGAACGATCAACATGGGACTCCGCCGCAAGGTGCATAACCGCATCGGGGCGGAACTCCTCAAAAACCCGATTCAGAGCCTCGCCGTCGCAAATATCGATTTGCTCAAACCGAAACCGATTATTGCCCGAAATTTCGGCGAGCGACTCAAGATTCCCGGCATAGGTAAGCTTGTCAATTACGCATACTTCGTGAGGCGTTTGCTTTATCAGCAGCCGCGCCACCGCCGAGCCGATGAATCCGGCACCGCCGCTGACTATAATTTTTTTGCTGGACATTAACTCGTTCCCTGATTCCGAATGCTATCTCTAAAAACAATTCTACCAATCTAAAATATATCATTCTTCGGTAAAAATACAAGGTAAATCCCTCTATGAATAAAGGGGTTATTTCGTTTATCCGTTGACAAGGTCTTAAGGGTCTCTCTAAAAACTGGGGTGCGTTGAAAATCAGCGGATTCATGATTTGGAGGTATCCTTAATCCTGCCAAGCCCGACCCGGCACATCGTAAGATAAAATAAGCAACAGTCTCTCTATGGCGTGAACAATGCTTCCATCGGGAGGAATCGGCTCTTCGGGAAAATCGTCCCACGACAACGGCAGTGTAAACAAACGTTGCAATGCCTCGCGTCTTGCCCAAAACATACACCCGGCCGGAAACTCCACCACCGGTAACTCCTTAATGTCGATATTTGTATAACGCGTCAGAATATCGCCGGCACTTTCATAGTTACAACTCCAACCGGTGGCAGGGTCGGGCATAGCATCAGGGTGATTTTTGGCATAGAAGAATTTGTCGCCATTACCCAGCAAGGTCACGATTTTGCCCACTTGTGCCGGAGATCCGAGCAATACGTTTGCAATCTGATTCATCCAGTTTGAGAGCGTCACCGAATGGGGACTTTTTTTACTGTGTATATGACAAACTATTTCATAATTGCTCAACTCTTTGAAGCCCAATATCAAAGGAGCAATATCCCTGCCCCGGTTCGGAAATTGTTTAATTGTAATTTTATCAACGTTGGGAATCTCGGTGAAGCGTTCGGCATCTACATGGTCATAACCTCTTGAGATAAAGAGGTCGAATTTCATCGGAATATTTTTCAACAATCCGATAAAATAATCCGTCATATCCGGATAATACAAATGCAGATGTACCGCAACTCCATGGATTTCAGGAATTTCACTATCCACAACTATTTCGTCGGAAATAATCGATACTCCGAGCTTTCGCCGACACTCTCGGCGAATTTGCTCAAGATTTGCAACATCTATGGCAACCTTGCCGCAAGGGGTGTACTTTTTTGCCATTCCATAACGAATAAAGTGGTAAAATGGATTTATTCCACTTTTTTTGACTTCCCTGTAACGATCAAGATAAGCCGTTGTACCAAAGAATAACGCCGGATCGTTGCCACAGCCCGCTCCATGGCGTATATAGTGCCAAATCGGATGCTCCAACACCCTGCGAATTTTGGAGTATAAAGTGATTTTTATCCCCAAAATAGTGTGTTCGCCTGGTACAAGACCATTCGGGAAAGCTTCCGGATTGCATTTGATATACCAGTTGACGTTAAATAGTCCGCTGTTGCGAATGACAAAAAAAACTCTTAAATCATAGATAAAATATAGCGGGGCAAGCAAAACTCCGCCATATTTCCGATAAATCAAAAAGCGTTCCTCCATCCGCGGGGGAAAATTCTTCATCGAATGCGCCGTCCTTCCTTATAACCGTATTTGATATAATGCACCAGCGGATTACAGTCACTCGCTTCAACATCCGGGTTGTGCTTAATATAATCTTTAAGGCTGAACGATGCCGACGGGTCATATCCCAGAAACCAGCCGTAAAAACAAAAATGATAGAGCGGAAATATTGTCCAAGAGTTACTTAAATCGTCTTTTCCGCCAAGATAATAATATTTGTCGAACATCCGGCTCGCGGCAATCGTACGCATTTCACGCAAAAATCTAAGGGTTTTTCGCGGAGAATATATCATAGCAGTCAATAAACGACCCCCGGTAAATAAAAATCTGGAACACGCCTTGGCTACTCCGCGATTCAACAATATTGTCAATTGACGATTATTCGGACTGATAACTTGTGAATTCTGCTCGTTTATAAAGGTATTCCCACCCTCCATACGGGTGGCATGGCGTAGTTTATTGCCGGCATTGACAACACCAAGATGATAACAAGAACGCAAAGTGCTGAACAATATTTGAAAATCGTCTTTTGAATATTGTTGCAGAGAGTTTTCCTGGAATCCTTCTTCCAACTGTTTAAAAATTTGTGCCCACTGCCGACGCAAATCGTTCTTTCGCAACCATTCGCCAACAGATTGCGCTTCAAATTGAAGCGTAGCAAGTCGCTCGCTGTTCGATAGAATTTCACATATCGTTCGAGCCGCTTCTTCGATGCTCCCCTGATTGACTCCTTCAAAACCTCCATTGATGCGCAACAATTCCAAATACGGCATCTCATAGGTCACAATCGGCAATCCGCAGACAAACGCTTCGGCAAATGTCATGGGGAATCCCTCGTAAACAGAGGTATTCAACAACAGGGTTGAGGAATGGTAAAACTGCTCTACGTCCGATTGAAAACCGTACAAAACAACTTTGTCCGTCAATTCCTCTTTCCTGATTAAAGCTGTAAGTTGATTAGTCAGCCTATCGCCATCATGCTCCTCGCCTACAATCAGCAACCGAGCCTCGGGAATACGCTTGACGACCTCGGCAAAAATTCGTACCGCATCCAAAGGGCGTTTCTCCGCGGAAATACGACCTATCCACAGCAGTGTCGGAACAGTCGGCTTCTCCCCTGCAATTTCTTGAGTGTCAAATGAAATCGGATTTGGCAAATATTTCGATCTTATTCCGGCAGCGGAATAATATAGTTCATCCACTCGCGATAAAGTCACTACCAAATCGGCATGGGAATATATATCGGGCAGATATGTGAATATATCCCACATAGTAACACAAGCAAACGAGAAAATACTGTGGGCATGCACTACAAACCCAATGCCCGAGCCTTTTATCAGCAGCATATCCCAAAGCAAATTCGGGTCTACCCAGGCATGATACAACATCACGTCAATTCGGTACTTTTTTAGCGACTCAAGCAATACATTGGATCGCTGTTTGTAATTATCTTCATTAGCTGACGGCAATACCACCCGTTGCACGTTATTCAGGAATTTATAGTCATCTGAATGCGGTGCTTGATCGGTAAACAACACAACTTCATAACCAAGATCGGCGTAATATCCCGTCAAAATACTGATAACTCTCTGTACTCCGCCACAACTCATGCTGTGATAAAAAATACCGATCGTCTTAATCGGGTGATCAATTCCTCCGGGTTTCAAGGTTTGAGCGTTTTTCAGATCAGGCAACAGATCCGCAACTTTATGTTGGTATTTTACATAAAGTGCCGATATAACTTCCCGCAAATCCCAATGTTTCAGCATCAAGTCGAACCCGATTCCCCGCAACGATCGGGGCAACACCGCACTCCATTTGTAGAAATTACATTGAAAAGTACACAAAGTAAGCGTTTCATCAATACTTTTCCGCAACTCAGTATTGATATTTTGACGTTGAAAAAACTCATTTACAGCGCGACGCACCTCGCTCATTTGACCGTACAGTTTGAACCGCTCACACTACTGTCCGATAAAAATTTTCGGAATTGATTGTTAAAATCGGGACTTGTTCTATATTAGTAATGCATAAAACACTAATATTGAACAGAAAGTCCCGAACTATGCATTACAATAG
>JAISIP010000114.1 GCA_031261965.1 Victivallales bacterium
AATGTGCTACATTAGAGTCTCCTAATTCCGTGAAAGAATCGTTATGATTCTTTCACGGAATTAGGATTATTTCAAAAAGCCATTAACGAGAAACGAAAAATTCCAGAAGCAGAATTGTCATTTGTCAAGCCTTTTCCAGAAGCATCGATCACGGAAAATGCGAAGCGTTTATCTATGAAAAGCGAGGGAAAATCATTTCAACCTGAGAGAAATTTCAAAAAATCATTGATCTTTATTTATGCAGGATATTGTCTTATTACAGATGAGATTGATACGCTTCTCAAACCTCTTCAATAAACGGGGGCATTACAGTATCCTACAGGCGGTTGATTATTCCCGCCGGGTTGGCTAATTCTTCTAAAATTGTAAAATGATTGTGACCTAGCAAAGTCAAAGCCCCGCCCGGCAGACTGTTTGCCGCCCGGCGACGCGCATAATCCCAGGTTTGCCGTTGCAGCTCCGGCAGTTCTGCCGAACCGCAGACTGCGTAGTGCGGTTTGCCCGACATCGGTATCCGTTGCGGACTTAATAATTCGATTTCCTGTGCCGAAAGGTTGAGTTTGCGATTCAGAAAACTTAGCGAAATCGGTTCTAAATCAAAGATTCCGCTAATGGCAATCGAGGATACAACTCCGGGTTCATCGAGCATCATAGTCGCCAGATGTCCGCCCGCCGACCAACCCGATACGATGACTTGTTCCGGGTCGAAATTCAACTCCGAGGCGTGTTCACGCAAATAGCGCAATGAAGCACGCAATTCGTTGACGATCTCCGTTAACGTCGCTTCAGGGGCGAGCGTATATCCCGGCATGGCGACATTGTAGTTTCGTGCCAGAGGTCCCGCCGCGAGAAAACGAAACGTTTCTTTACAGCGCATTTGCCAGTAGCCGCCATGGATAAATACAAATAGAGGTGATCCCTTTTGCACGGTGAAGTAATCGATTTTTTGGCGTTCTTTTGGTCCATAACGAAGATTCAGCGTTTTAGAAAAATTCCGGCTGATTTCCCCGCTGCGCCGTTCAAAGTCCGATAGAATCTCCGGGCTGTTAATTACAGCGGAGGAGTTGTCATAGCCGACATCGAGTTCTTCACGTGTCATACCGCGGTAAATCTTCATGCCAAAGTCTCCTTGTTATAGCCGGAATCAGGGTGATTCCGCCAATCGTGTAAATCGGGGTCGGCACTGAAGAGTTCAGCACTGATTGCTTCGGAGATAAACCCGGAAATCCATTGTCCGTCAAGTAGTTCCACTTTGCCGATTCCCAATGGCGGCGGGATTTTTTGAATAAACTGGGCAAACGCTGCACCTGACATGCGGTAAATCTCGCAATAGCAAGAATTTCCCTGGTCTATCTTTCGCACTAAAGCCGGTTTGGCGCCTGTTTTTGTCACCATGGGGTAAATGCAATATGATGAAGATGTTAGTGCTTCTTTTACAAAGATAGCTCCGGCTTCCTTCAGTTCATAATGCAGTGGACAACCGCGCAAATGCGCCCCGAAAACCGCGATATTATATTGATCTACAGCACTTTGTGCTATCTGCTCACAGCAGTCGAAAAGTCGTTGTTCCGCTCCTGCCGGCGCGGTCAAGGTGATCCCGAACGGTAGTCCGTCGGCTCGTTCCATGGGTACGGCAATAGCGCAATAATCGAGAAGGTTCATATAATTGGTATAATACCCCAGATTGCTGTTCAGCTGAATGGGATCGACACAAACTTCATCGATTTGATAGATTGTCCCGGCAGTCGGAGTCAAAAGCAAATCCGCCTTGGCAAGTTCGCGATCGGCGATGGCTTTTAATTCCTGCAATTTATGAAATCCGTCAAAGACCTCCGACGGGTGCATAGCCGCAGTTGGCGTAATAATTTGGCGAATTACCGGAAGTACCTCGCCGGGATGAGTTTCGATGAATTTCCCCACTGCCGAGTACCGTTCGTATACCCATGGACCGTTATAGAGCAAACGCGCCGCTTCCATAAAAGGCGAAAAATCGATCTCGACAGCCGTTCCACCTGCGGCTTTCAGACAATGAACCGCCGCAGAAAACGCTTCTTTGTAGGCTCGGTTTCCAAAGAAATTTAACTGCTCTTTTTGGGGAACGGCAAATTTCCAGTTGAGCGGTAACGGCGTGTCTGTCTTTGAAAATTTACGGCTATATGGATCTTTTCGGTCATAATCGGCGCAAAGCTCAAAAAGCATACGCGCATCGGCGCAATTACGGGCAAAGATCGATACGCAATCCAGCGAACGGCAGGCGGGAACCACCCCGAAAGTGCTAAGTGCACCCTTGCTGGGTTTGACTCCGAACAGCTCGTTGAATGCGGCGGGAATCCGCCCGGAACCGGCGGTGTCGGTTCCGAGGGAAAAGCTGACCAGTTCATAACTCAACGCCGCCGCCGAACCGCTGGAGGAGCCGCCGGAAATATAGCCGGGCGATAGCTTGTTCGGCACTGCTCCGTAAGGAGAACGGACACCCACCAATCCTGTGGCAAATTGATCCATATTGGTCTTGCCAATGGGAATGGCTCCGGCCTGGATCAACAACTCTACCACATGCGCCGAACAAGTCGGGTTGTAAGCGTATGCCGGGCAAGCGGCGGTGGTGGGAACTCCGGATAGATCTATATTGTCCTTGATTGCAAACGGAATACCGTACAGCGGAAGCGAATCCGGCGACCGGGATTCCAAATTGACAAGATAAGACTCCAGCTGCTCAGACGCGAGCCGGAAAATCCAGATCTCCGACGGTGCTTTTGCCGCCGCAATTCCGAGATCGGTTATCACCTGCCGGACGGACAGACTGCCGTTGCGGTAGCTGTTTAACAAATAAGATATATCCAGATTCATGGCATCAAACTCCTGTCGATCTAAAAGCGAACAGACACTGACCGTTGCGTACTTCCGAGGCGGCTTTGCAGTGAATCTGGGTAATGACACAATTTTCTTCCGCCGGGATTTCAATTTCGGTTTTCATGCTTTCCAGAATTGCTAAGATTTCACCGCTTTTCACCGTTGTTCCCGGAGCGGAAATTTTCAGCTTCCAGACGCTTCCGGCGACCGGGGCGTAAATTCCCTCTTCGTTGTCGGCAAGAGTGACTGACGAAGCATGAGGGTCTTCCGCCACGGAATGGCTCTCGTAGGTGAGCTGCCCGTTGGCGATCCAGCGTTCCTTTTCCTCTTGGAACGCTTGATTGCGGGTCGCTTCAAAGGTTTTTATCGCGGTGTCGTTTTCCTGTAGAAATTTGGTGTATTCCACAATATCGAATTCGCTTTCTTCGATTTTGATCTGGAATTTACCTTGCGGAAAGTCATGACGTATTTGCAGAAGTTCTTCCGCCGAAACCGGGTAGAATCGGACTATGTCAAAGAAACGCAGCAAGTAAGGGGTATTTTCCACAAACTCTGCGGTGACATTGAAACGATTCCACATCTGTAGGGTTCTGCCGACAAACTGATAACCGCCGGGACCTTCCATGCCGTAAACGCACATGTAAGCACCCCCGATACCGACCGCATTTTCCGGAGTCCAGGTTCGAGCCGGATTGTACTTGGTCGTAACCAGCCGTTGACGCGGATCAAGAGGAGTTGCTACCGGCGCCCCGAGATAGACATCGCCCAGACCCATTACCAGATATTGCGCGTTGAAAACAATATCGTAGACATCTTGCGTCGTGGCAAGACCGTTGATGCGGCGGATGAACTCAATATTGTTCGGGCAGCACCACGGCGCACCCGGACGAACCGTACTGACATATTTTTCGATCGCCAGCCGGGTAGCCGGGTCATCCCAGCTCAACGGCAGATGGACAATGCGGTTTTTGACTTTGCTGATCTTTTCGCTCTTGAGTTGTTCATCAACATCGCTTAAAATACAGATCAAGTCTTCCTGAGCAAGCAGCTCCGGGTCAAAATGGATGTGCAAAGAGCGTACTCCCGGAGTGAGGTCGATTATCCCCAGCAGATTCAACGCTTTGATCTTCAACATCCAGGCGTGGGCTTTGAAACGGAGCCGCAAATCCAGAACTGCCGGACCGAACTCCACTAAAAGATACGTGTCGCCATCCTGACGGATAACCACGTGATCCATTGGGTCGGATGGCATGAACGTCGTTACTATCGGCGTGACCGGCGCGGAGGAATCCAAGGTGAATTCCGAGTGAATTTCGGTCGGACGCAACAACTTGTCCGCCTGGTGCTTCCGCAAATTTTCCGCAGTTTTGACACTAATAGGCACGAAGCGTATCCGATCGCCGCTGCGTAATTGCCCGATCTTCCAGAGATCTCCGGCGGCAATCGTCGCCGGGCAGACGAAACCGCCGAGGCTGGGGCCGTCGTGAGCGAGAATCACCGGCATATCCCCGGTGAAATCCAGCGTGCCGACCGCATAGGCATTATCATGCAAATTAGAGGGATGAAGCCCCGCTTCGCCACCATCCGGTCTTGCCCATTCAAATTGAGGTCCGATCAGACGGATTCCGGTGCGTGACGAATTGTAGTGAACCTCCCAAGTTGCTTCAAAGAAACGCTTTACGTCGCTTTCTTTTAGGTAGTCGGGTGCCCCGTGCGGACCGTAAAGTACGGCGATTTCCCAGTCTGAATCAATTTGGGGCAGCACCGAGGAATCCGGGATACACGCGTCAGACTCAGCCCAGCGACCGAGGTGCAAAACATCGCCGGCAGATAGGGCGCGACCGCCATGCCCGCCGAAATGACCGAGGGTGAAAGTGGAGCGACTGCCCAGATATTCGGGCACGTCAATTCCGCCGCGCAACGCCAGATAGGCGCGTTGACCGCACTGCGTGGTACCGAACTTCAAGACGTTTCCGGGGTAGACTTGAATCGGTTGAAAAAGTTCAATCGGCTGATCGTTGAGTTTGGGCGAAAACTTTCCGCCGGTGATGGCGATGACCGTGGCAGTGTTGAAACGAATCGTCGGTCCGGTCAGGGTGATTTCAATACCGGGGGCGAATTCGGAATTTCCCACGATCCGATTGGCCAAGCGGAAGTCGTAATCGTCGATCGGACCCGACGGCGGAACGCCCACATCCCAATATCCCAGGCGACCGGGGACATCCTGTATGGTGGTTTGTGCGCCGGGTTTGAGAATTTCAAAAGTAGGTGCCGAGTAGACGTAATCTTTTAACAGTGCAGTGGATACATCGCCTTTGCGGAATGAATCGATTCGGACTGCCGAGCGGAGCAACAGGAGGTTGGTTTCAAATCCGCAAACCTGGGTGTCGTCCAATGCTTTTGCCGCTTTTTCGAGTACATCGGCGCGGGTTTCACCCTTGACAATCAATTTTGCCAGCAACGGGTCGTAAAACGCGCTGACCTCAGTTCCGCGCCGTATCCATTTGTCGCAACGAATATCGGCGGGGAACTCCGCTTCGGTGATTAGTCCGCTTGACGGCTGATAGTTTTTGCCGGGGTCTTCGGCGTAGAGCCGAAACTCCATTGCTGCACCCGTCGGCTTGTACTCCATACCCGGAACAATGGGATCGACTCCCGCGGCTTCTTCAATCATCCAGCGTACCAAATCAATGCCGAACACCTCTTCGGTAATGCCGTGTTCGACTTGCAGACGGGTATTGACTTCCAAAAAATAGAAACGGTTGTCCCGGGTATCGTAAATGAACTCCACCGTTCCCGCCGAGCGGTAGCAGACTCCTTCGCCGAGGCGGCGTGCCGCGTCGTGCAACGCTTTGCGGGTATTGTCATCCAGATTCGGTGCGGGAGTTTCCTCTATGACTTTTTGGTTGCGCCGCTGGGTCGAGCAGTCGCGTTCACCTAAAACGGCAATGCCGCCGCGACCGTTGCCGAAGATCTGCACTTCGATGTGGCGCGAGCGTTCAATATACTTTTCGAGAAACAACCCGGAATCTTTGAAATTGTTTTTGCTGAGACGACCAATCCGATCGAATCCCTCGGTCAGATCGTTTTCGCTCCGGCAGATGCACATGCCGATTCCGCCGCCGCCGGCTGTGCTTTTGAGCATGACCGGGTATCCTATTTCGGTTGCTTTGGTCAGCGCGATTTCCACATTGTCAAGCAGATCGGTGCCAGGTACGAGCGGGACATTGTATTGCTTCGCCAATTCCCTTGCGCGATGTTTTAAGCCGAAATCGATCAACTGTTCCGGAGTGGGACCGACAAAGACGATATTGTTCGCGGCGCATTCGCGGGCGAAATCGGCGTTTTCACTCAAAAACCCGTAACCGGGATGAATCGCCTCCGCCCCGGTTTCTTTGGCGACCTTCAAGATTTCCGCTGTATTCAGATAGCTTGCCGCCGGGGCGGCAGGACCGATCCGACGGGATTCATCCGCACTGCGCACATGGTCGGAGGCTTCATCGGGGTCGGAATAGACCGCAACCGACGCGATATTCATTTCCCGCAAAGTTCGTATGATGCGGCAGGCGATTTCGCCGCGGTTGGCAATCAGGACTTTTTTAAACATATTCTTACCTCTATTTATCCCAGATGATCATCTCAACCGGAGTGGGATTATAGTCATTGCAGGGATTGTTCATCTGAGAACAATTCGACACTAAAAGCGTTACGTCCATTTCGGCTTTCAATTCGACATATTTGCCCGGACCGGAGATGCCGTCGGCAAACTCCAAACGTCCTTCGGAATCCAGAAGCACTTTGGTGAAGAAATTCAAATTGCAGGTCTGTTCGCGCTTGCATAGTCCGTTATTTTCAAGAAAAGCTCCGACAAACGTGTCACGGCAACTGTGCATGTAACGGGTTTTGTCGGTGTAACGTATGGTGTTGCCTTCAGCGGAGCAACCGCTTCCGAGCGTATCGTGTTCGCCGCAGGTGTCGGCGATGACTGTTAACATCACGCGATCTAAATTGGAGCGTATTTCCGTACCCAGACCGATCATGCTGTTTCGCTGGGCAGAAATGGTGTTGTTGACATCGTAACGTTCTCCGGGATCTTGGGGGTTGTAGAGCAAGGTATCGACGGACTGATTGCCTTGTAAATCCACAATACGCAGAACTTCACCGCGTTTGAGCGTGTGCGTCCAGGCTGTTCCGGCTTTTACGGTTTGGCGGTAAAAGGCTAACTTCGGATCGCGTGAACTTTCTTTTAGAATGTGTTCCATGATTTTACTCCTTTTCAGAGGTGTCCCAGATAATCATTTTTACCGGGGTCGGGTCATAATTGTTACAGGGGTTGTTAAGTTGCGGGCAGTTTGAAACCAGCACCAGTACATTCATTTCGGCTTTCAATTCGACATACTTGCCCGGGCTGGAGATGCCGTCGGCAAAATTCAGATTGCCATCTTGATCCATAGGCACGTACATAAAGAAATTTAAGTTGTTGACCTGATCGCGTTTATCCATGCCGGGACGTTCCAGCAACCGGGCGAGAAACGACTCGCGACACGCGTGCATATAGCGGGTTTCAAATCCATAACGGATCATATTGCTTTCGCAGGAGCAGGCGCTGCCGAGTGTATCGTGATCGCCGCAGGTATCTGCGACCACTGTGAGCATGGGGTTGTCCTCATTGCTCATTAGGATACTTCCGAGTCCAATTAAAGCGTTGCGCTGGCTTTGGACAGTCTGTTGCACGCTGTAACGTTCGGTCGTATCGTCGGAGTTGTAAAAGATCGTATCGACCGCCTGATTTCCGTTGAGGTCAACGATTCGAAGAATCTGCCCTTTTTTGATCGGATACATCCAGCCTTCACCGGCTCTGACCGTTTCGACATGAACGGCATCTTCTTCTTTTAGCGGACTAATCTGATACTTTGTAACCATAACACACCTCAGGCGTTGTAAAGTTCCGTGGTCTTAAATCCGCGTCCGTTTTCCGGACACCAGGTGAAGCACGGGTCATCTATTTTTGATGGTGCGCTGCAAAAAAGCGTCGCTTTAATCGGCTTGCGCGGATATTCCGTCGCATCGGACAGGGGGTGCATCCCGGTATCCAGCACAATGAGCGTATCCATTTCGGCACGCAGATCGATGTAGTCGCCCGCTTGGGAGTTGCCGGGAATGTAGGTCATCGCGCCTTTTTCATCGACGACGACTTTGCTGAAGAAATTGACCACTTCGGTGAAATCGCGACGGGTCATGCCGTGCTTTCCCAGCTCGATCAGCAGCGAATCGTAGCTGTTGCGGTAGAAGTCGTTGTGGGCTTCCTGATAATCTTTGACTCCGAATCTCTTTTCGATGAGACTCTTGTGCGTACAACCGCAGAGCATGTCGTGCCAGAGGCAGCTGGATTCAGGAATGCTCAACAAAATCCGACCCATATCCGAATATATGCAACAGTTTTCCTTGAGTCGGCAGATATGCTGGATCTTTAGGGTGTCTCCGAGGTTGAAACGCTCGGAAAAATTATGGGAGTTGTAGAACATCGCCGAAACATTGCCGCCGCCCTCTAAATCAGTGAGGCGCAATGTTTGACCGCGACGGATAATGCGCGAATAATTCCAGCCGCCGGCGATGACATTTTCGGTAATGATGGAAGCTTTGGCAATCGTACTCATGATTTTAATCTCCTAAAAATTATGATCGGCACCGACCATGTTGATGATTTTAAATTCGTTTTTCATTGTGGCTCGATGGGGATTTATCAGCTCATCCAGCCGCCGCCGGGTTGCCTGGAACGGAGCTGACAGAATCATCTCCTGAGTGCGCGGGTGTTCCAGAGGCACTTCTATAATTTCATTGATTTTGCCCGGATTGGCGCGAAGTGCCAAAATGCGATCCGACAGGTAGACCGCTTCGTCGAGGTCGTGGGTCACAAAAAGAATTGTAATATCCACGTTTTTCCAGACTTCGAGTAAATAGTTCTGCATTTGGGTACGGGTTTGAGCATCCAAGGCCCCAAAAGGCTCGTCCATCAGCAGAACGCGGGGTTGCGGGGCGAGGGCCCGCGCAATCGCCACGCGCTGTTGCATGCCGCCGGAAAGCTGACACGGATAATAATTTGCATATTTTTCCAATCCGATAATGTCCAGCCATTGACGCGCCATGTAATCGGCGGTGTCGCGATCTTTGCCGGCGCATTCCAGCCCGAACATCACGTTGCGCAGTACTGAGAGCCATGGGAACAAAGTATATTTCTGAAAAACCATACCGCGTTCCGCGCCGGGTTTTGTCACGGGAACTTTGTCCAGCAGAATATCGCCGCCGTTTAACGTTTCCAACCCGGCGATCAGCCGAATAAGAGTGGATTTTCCGCAGCCAGAAGGACCGATGATTGAAATAAACTCCCGGTTATGAACCTCAAAACTGATTTTATCCAGCACGCGCCGGGTTGAGCCGCCGCCGTTTTGGAACTCTTTGACTACGTCGCGGCACTCCAGGATTACGGGACGTTTTTTCAGCCGTTCAAAACGATCCCGGAGTGCGGGAGTCATACGTTTGTATTCGGGTAGCGTATCCATATTTATACCTCCTCTTTGGGTAGGGTGAACTGGATCACCTGATCGCGGGGACCGGTAAATAATTGAGACATGACATAAAAGAACCAACCGCGATGTCCACTTTCCCACGGGAATATTTTTTTGCCGAACCAGGCGAGAAACATGTCGCAACCCAGCCCGATGCAACCGATAATGACAATCGCGGCGTAAACATTGGCAAAGTTACGGTATTTCGCCTGCTGGGTGATGAACCAGCTAATTCCGTATACAGAACGCGCGTTCCTGACCGAGTTCCCCTGGTCGTTCGCGCTTCGCCTGTCGGCGCTCGCGGGCGACGATTCGGCTTCGCTCCCGCCGGGCTGGCAATACGCCTTCACATACCCGGCGGGGGCGATAGCCCTTTACAGGCTCTACCGTCCAGAGACGCGTTCGAGGCTCGATTACGCGGTGCAGAATGGGATTGTTTTCGCCAACTGGCATGAGGCGGCGGCGGAATACACGGTCACTGTCTCGTTCGATGAATGGCCGGACATGGCAGCCGAGGCGTTGGCCGTCAGATTGGCGAGCGACGCGGCGGTGGCGCTCAGGGGCGACCCGGCGTCCTCCGCCGCCTTGTATCAAAAGTACCAGTTAATGGCACAGCAGGCGCGGCAGAACAGCATGAACGAGGAGCGAAGGCCAGCGCCGCTGGCGACGCAATATATCGATGCGAGGTGGGCGTAATGGCGACAGCTAAATATTACGACGTGAAGGCGAGCTTCGCGTCAGGCGAATTGACGCCG
>JAISIP010000138.1 GCA_031261965.1 Victivallales bacterium
CCGCATTCCGCATTCCGAATTCAGCATTTATCCGTCTATCGCACGGGCTCTATTCGGCACCTAATTCCGATGCCGGGTCGGACTCTTTTGCCAAGCGTTGGTTGATCTTGCGAAAGCGCAGTGCCACCCCCAAAGTGACCGCTCCGTAAAAAATCAGGAAAAACGCAAACATAAGGTTGAAAAACTCCGCCGCCGCAATCGGAGTAGTCACAATCAAAAGCCCGAAAAGCAGCGTGACAACACCGTTTAACACCACCAGCCAACGAAATCCCGGCGTGTGAAGCTTGTCAGCCGCCGCCCCTATAAACAGCTCTATGGCGTGAATAATAAACCAAATACCAAGCACAAGCATCATCCACACCCCGCTGGCGAAAGGTTCGGCGATCATAACCAATCCCGCCAAAAACCAAAACAGCGAATACAGCGCGAACCCCCATTTAAAATGGCGATTAAGCAACATCGTCGCAAAGCCTTGAATACCGCAACCTAACAACATGATTCCAAGAAACAGAGCAAACGCAAAAAGCGCGGAAGCATAATGTACCATAAAAAATATGCCCAGCACAATCGAGAGAATCGACTGAATCAGCATAAATTTATAGGAATGTCCTGCAAGCAAGTTGGTCGCCAAATAAAAGTGCGGTTGTGTTTTCATCGCGTTATCCTTCCCATAGTTTTGCAATCAGCTCTACAAAGCAAAATATAATTCTCTTTATAGGCAAGTGCAAATCCTTAACTTGAAAAAAACGCCTCCGATGTGTATATTCTGCCCTTGACAACCATCTTCATGGAGAAGCATTGATGAAAGAACCACAAATCGTCACCCCGGACGCATTAAGCGGCGAGACAAATCAATTGTTTCGACCGAAATTTCGACTCTCACCACCACTTATTTGCTTTTTGACCGCGTTTGTGCTGTTTTCAATCGGTACAATCGGAACGGAGATAACCGCAATCGACGTTCGTTTTGCGATTATGGCGCAAGATATGGCGCGTCATTCGCTCGGCATATTTATGACGGTCAACGGGGTGGAATACACCGATTATCCATCGGGCTGGATGCTGTTTTCCTATCTCTCCACCTTGGGCGGCCGCTTCGTTAATTTGTGGACTCTGACCCTCCCCTCGCTGTTAGCGGGCTCTTACCTGATCGCCACGACTTGCGCTATCGGTGAACGCTACAAACGCGGGATCGGAATATGCGCGGCATCGATACTCTTTTTGACTATGGAATTTCTAAACATAATTATGAGTTTCGGTATCGATGTGCCGATCGCCGCACTCGGCGTCGCGCTGCTTGCCCGGTTGGAGAGGAAACCCAACGCCACGCTCAATGCCCTCCTTTTCGCCGTCGCTCTGATTGCCGGATTCGCGATTCGCGGACCGTTGGGGGTGATTCTCATCGGAGCGGCAACAGCGGCATATTTGGCGGTATATCGCCGTTGGAAAGAGTTTATCTTGTGCGGAGCCGCAGGAGCCGTTGTCGCCGTCGGATGTGCCGCAATCGGCTATAAGCTGATTTTACTTCAAGGCGGCGAGGATTTGTGGAATACTTTTCGCGAATGGCAAATCACCAGCAGAATGGGCGACAGCGAATATTTATACTACTTCAGCAGCGGAATCGTCTCTTTTGCCCCGGCGACAATTATGTCGATTCTTTGCCTGATTTTTTGTCGCCGCAACATTCTTTCGTCTCCGCTGTTAGGCTATTTGGCGTTTATGTTAGCCTCGCTTATTTTGCTGAGCATCCCCGGCTGCAAGCACTTGCGTTATGCGGCAATTGCACTGGCTCCTTGCGCTTTAATCGCGGGTTACTGGGTCGCTTGCGAAGGCGAAAGCTTAGAAACCCGGATACTGCAACAATTTTTCAGTGTGCTGGAGCTTATTCTGCTCCCGGTTGCCGCACTCGGATTTTTAGCGATAATTACAGTCGGTCTTATCCTTACTCAAGCTCGTTTGTTGCCTTGGGGGCATTGGGTTGTCGCGGCATTGTTTTTGCTCGCCCTGTTTACCGGCATAAAGCGTTGCACCACCACACAAATGCGATTGACCAAAATCGCGGCGGTGACGGCGGTCATGGTGACTGTGGCGGTTTATCCGTTGCTTGCCGCGCTTGGCGGTTCGTACGATTTCGTAACCAAAGTAGAACCGCTTCGACGCGGAAATTTAAGTTTCTTTTTGGTCGGGCCCGACCACGACGATTTAAAATATGTCTTGTATGTTTCACCGGAGAAGCGTTCTGAGCTGCATTACCTGTATAAAAAAGAGAGAGATCCCCGAAGCCCATACGCAAGGATGTACTCCGGCAAGCTGGCGACCGAGCAAATACCGCTTCTGCCGGCAGGTGAAATCGTTATCGCCAGAAGCGATAAACTGGAAAGTTTTCGTAAGCTGTGCATGGAATCCAGCCAGACGTTCCATGAAATTCAACGGGGTAAATTAGGTCGCAAAGAGTACGTCGCCGTGGAAATCAATCCCCGATAGGGGATTTTATTTCAAATCTTTGTAATTAAACGTCAACACCGCCGCCAGCAAAAAACCGACCATATACAACAGCAAGGTGGAAAGGTTCAGCAATAGTTTATTTAACGGCAACGGCGAAAGCCAAAGCAGAAACGCGTTGTTCATCACCTCCGAAATCAGATACGGTCGAATCGTCTCGCTAAACGGCAAAGCCGCCACCACATACGAGACAAAGTAAATCGAAATAACCGTCACGGTCGCTGCACTCATACGATTGAAAATCGTCGAAAAAAACAGCGTTAATGCTCCGAGCGAAGTGAGTGAAAAAGAAAAATACAGCGTCGAAGCAAAATACCGCATCAGCGCTCTGAACCAAGTCATCACCACCATATCAGTGCCGAACAATCGGTCGGTCATCATCACAAACTGGGTGGGCGATATGCCAAAAAGCAAAATTCCAAGCAGCAAATTCACCAACGCGAACCAGATACAAAACGTCAACGTGCCGATATAGACCGCAAAGAATTTAGAAAGAATTATCAGACTGCGCGAACGCGGTCGGGCAACATACATTTTTAGACTGCCCTCCTGCATCTCCCCCGCCACCGTGTCGCCCGCCAAAGTCGCCACCACGATCGGCATAAGGACAATAAAGGTCGGAAGCATGGCGATCCGGGCAAAGAAGAACCCGTCAAGATAATCTTCCATATTCCCTATTTGAAAGTGCATGGCCCGGTCAAAACGCCTAAAAAAACCGCTCTGCGCCGATTTAAACGCCAAATAACACAACACCAAAAACAGCAAATGGCACGCAATCATAACGTAATTTTTCTTTTGTGCACATAGTTTTATCAGTTCGTATTTGATCATTCTGAACATTGATCACCCCCGGATGTCTGTCGCAAGAAAAATGATTCCAAATCCTGTCGCTCAAGCGATAAGTGCGTGACTTCAAAGCCCTGTTCGATCAACAGCCGATTTATCTTGCCGGAACAGTCCGCGTCAAGCTCCAATTTAATAGTGTTTTCCCGATCCGTCCCGAGATCACGAATAGGCAAAGTTCCGTTTTGGGAGCAATTTTTCAGCAGGGCAAAAGCCTCACTCGGACGATCGACTTTTAGATGCAAGCCAAGTTGTTCACCGAGCAACTCCTTTATCCCCCCCCTGAGCCTTGAGTTTGCCGTCATCGATCAAAATCAGGTGATCACAAATCTGCTCGATCTCCGAAAGCAGATGGCTGCTGACCATAACGCTCACTCCAAACTGCCGGTTATATTCTCTGATAATTTGACGGATTTCCACGATTCCTGCCGGGTCAAGCCCATTGGTCGGTTCATCGAGAATGATGAATTCTGAGTCCGGCAACAACGCCAGTGTAATTCCGAGCCGTTGCTTCATTCCGGTGGAAAAAGAGCCGACTTTGCAATCTAAAACCGACTCCAATTCCATAAAACGCAGTATCTCCATTCGCTTGGCGCGATATTTTCTATCGTGTCCGCCGGAGAAGATATTGAGATTCTGCCGCGCCGTCAGATCGGGGATAAACGCCGGTCATTCGATAATCGCACCGATCCGTCGCATCGCTCGGCTATGTTCACGGTGTGCGTCGAACCCGTCAATCAAGACAAATCCGGCAGTCGGCCAAATCAAGCCGGTGATCAATTTTATCAGTGTACTCTTGCCGGCACCGTTCGCCCCGACCAGACCGGTTACTCCTCCATCGTTGATCTCAAGCGAAACATCGTCAAGTGCCACTTTGTGTCCGTAACGCTTGGTCAAACCGAAACACTCCACACTCATTCGACCTTCTCCTTCATCGCATCTAAACTAATGCGGGCGGAAAGATAAAGGTAGTTGCGCGATGAAGTCTCTCCCTCCGGACCGTGAAACGCCCCGGCGTCGTATAGCAGCGGAATTCGATGCCCTTCAAGGATAAGTTTGCGATCATCCGCTTTCATTGCGTTGATACCCCATTCCCTACCCCAACTGTAACTGCTGCCTTCGCGTTCAAATAAATTTTCGGTGTCGCCCGGACAACGAAACACATTTTCATTACCGCCGAGATACGGTTGCAAGGTTTCTACGATTCCCGGCAGCGACTCCTCGCCGACTCCGGCGACTTTGGGCATAATCCGGCAGGAAGGCAGTACGTAGTGATTATCGCTGATATATGATTCCATAGCCAACCCGATTTGCTTAAGATTGCTTATGCAGTTGGTCCGTTTTGCCCGAGTCCGCGCGCCATTTAAAGCGGGCATAAGCAAACCCGCCAGAATCGCGATAATCGCAATGACCACCAAAAGTTCGATTAAAGTAAATTTTCTTGTCATCTTGAGAATTCCTCCTTACATCATAAGCGTCTTGACCCACATATCGGTAATCGGAGCAAACTTGCGCCGCTCTTCGGGGGTGAATTCACCATAAATTATCCGTGTCACTTCGGTGTTGAACGCCTGCCCCTCCTCGGAAGAGCGAATTTTCTCAAACCGCTCTTTGCCGTCTTTGCGCTGCGACTCCTTTTGCCACTTTTCGGCCTGTGTCTGAATGGCGGCATACATCTTGTCTTGCTCGTTTTCCGGCATTGCCCGAATTTGCCGGAGTGTCTCATTTAAGGCGGCAGTCAGTGCCTTGACGCGAATGCGTTCCTGTTCGGATTCCGGATACTTATGTATCTGTCGGCGCAAATGCTCGATAACTGCTTTGCGCGAGCCGCGATTGGTCTGGGGTGAAAACGAGCGGGCGAGCGTGCCGATCAACTCCGCTTCGCTCCAATTTTCCTTTTTCAAAATCTCATCGGCGGTCAGCGGCTCCGGCTTCAGATCAATTACCAGCCACGCCAAAATTGCGATTACCGGAATACCGATCGACATCGGCAAAAGCAACGTTTTGTAACGCGTTGTTCCGTTTTTTTTGATTTGCTTTTGCAATTTATCACGGGTTTTAGTATTCATTTTCACGCTTTCTCCGTTAAGATCCGGTGGCATACTATTTTTTGCGGAATAGTCCGCTTGTCCACTCCCGCAAGGTTTCACGGTCAAGTTCTTCAAATCCCAACTCGGCAAACGCCGCAACTACATTGTCAAATTCCGCCGTGAGAATCCCGGCAAGGGTCAAGTATCCGCCGGGTCGCACCCAGCTGGCGATATTGCTCCGAAATTTCACTAACAAGTGTCCGAGAATATTCGCGCAAACCAAATCATATTGCCGGTGACTCTGCCAGACTTCGGCATCGCCCACGGTCGGAATGACGTTCTTGATTCCGTTCAATTCAATGTTTTCGGTCGCGATACGCACCGCGTCGGGGTCGTTGTCAAAGGCGTCCACCGGGTCGTATTTAAGCAATGCCGCCGCGATCGAAAGAATGCCCGAGCCACACCCGGCATCAAGCATACTTTTTACCCCGCTTGTTCCGGCGAGCCTATCGATCGCCTTGAGGCAGTAAAAGGTGGTCGCGTGCTGGCCGGTGCCGAAACTCATACCGGGGTCAAGCTCCACAATTGCCAAACCGGGTTTGGGTTCCACGGTAAGCCAGCTGGGTTTGATCACCAGCTTTTCCGAAATCGGTATGACGTTGAAATACTTCTTCCAGACTTCCGCCCAATCCTCTTTTTTCAGCTCAAACAACTCCAGAGACGAAATTTTTACGCCGAATTCGCCCCACTCTTGCACCGCAATTTGCAACGTGGCTAAATTTTGTCGCGCCGTTTCGGGGTCGGAGGAGTAGACCACGTGGTGGATTTTGCGTTCTTCTTTATCCTCATAACTGCTTGACTCCAGCTCAAGCGCAGAAAGCATTTCCGCGGTGATGTCAAAATTCTCCGATTCGTCAATCAGCTTGACGCAGTAAAGCATATCCCCCATTGCAAGTCCATCCTATTGTACTATCTAAAGGCTACCTCTAAACTTGTTACTCATAAACTATACACCAAAAACCTTAAAAATGAAAGTTTCCAACCTTTTAAAGACGGTATTTTTATGCTATATTACATCAAAATTTTTTATAAGGGAAGTTTTTCTATGAGTGAAACGATTATAGTCCTTGACTTCGGCTCGCAATACAGCCAGCTTATCGCCCGCCGAATTCGCGAATGTCACGTCTATAGCAAGATTATGCCGTATCACACCACGGCGGCGGCAATCAAAGCTGAGAATCCCAAAGGGATCATCCTCTCCGGCGGACCGGCAAGCGTCTACTCCGAACACGCCCCCAAGTGCGACCCGGCGATTTTTGAGTTGGGCATTCCGATCTTGGGAATTTGCTATGGGTTACAGCTTCTTATCCACACCCTCGGCGGGGTGATTTCACGCGGCAAGGCTCGCGAATACGGCAAAGCGACGCTCAATGTCATAATTCCCGGCGATCTCTTTGCGGGGATTTCAATTCAAACTCAGGTTTGGATGTCGCACGGCGATAAAGTCTCCCAAATGCCGGAGGGGGGATTTGAGGTACTCGGTTCAAGCGGAAACACCGAATTTTGCGCGGTACATATGCCGTCGCGCAATATCTACGGCATTCAGTTTCACCCCGAGGTGGTTCACACGCCGGAGGGGAAAAACATCATCGCCAACTTCTGCACGCGCATTTGCAAATGCTCCGGCGACTGGACAATGGAGTCGTGTAT
>JAISIP010000159.1 GCA_031261965.1 Victivallales bacterium
CGCCTATTACCGCCGCAATCAAACTGGCGATCACCCCGACTTTTACGGCGGTGGCACTGCCGGCGATGGCACGAAACAGCACATCGCGCCCCTGGTAATCGGTGCCCAGCCAATGTTCAGGGGAGGGGGGGGCGTAGCGGGCGGAATCATCAGCGATATTGTATAGCGGAGTTTCTCCGTTATTTTCACACCAAACGGCGTAAACTTCAATTCCGACGGCAGTAAAGACATACAGCAAAACTACTCCAAGCGAAATCATCGCCACCCAACTATGGCGAATTCGACTCCATACGCTTGCTTTTGAGTTTCTCATTTCGTAGTGGCGCTTTCATGCTTTGTCCGCAACAGAGCCACTTGCAGCAAAGCGACATCGGCGGGGGTGATGCCGTCGATTCTCCCGGCTTGGGCAATCGAGCTTGGACGAACTTTGGCGAGTTTTATCCGGGCTTCAGTACCTAACCCCTTGATCATGTCATAGTTAAAATCAGCGGGGATAGTTAGAGACTCGAACTTTTTCATGCGATCGATTTCAGCAATTTCCCGCTGCAAATACCCGTCGTATCGCGCCTCGATCAGCAATTCGCGCCAGATGCGCCGTCCAAGCCGATTATCCGGCAATTCCGGCAATAACTCCGCAGGGAAGGGGAGGGTGCTGCGAGCTGTTTCCAACTCAATTTCACCCGGCAACTCTTTGAGATGTATGAGCAGGCATTTCCCATGGAACTTAGCGCTTTGGCAATGAGTTAAGACGCGGGATAACTCATTTTTATAAACGGTGAATTCCCGGTATTTATCTTCCGGCAACAATCCCAAGTCATGCGCCAACTCCGAAAGTCGCAAATCGGCGTTGTCTTGCCTCAAATGCAACCGATATTCGGCGCGACTGGTGAACAACCGATACGGTTCGACTATCTCTTTTGTGCAAAGATCGTCGATCATCACGCCAAGATAACTTTGGTCGCGCCCGAACTCAATTAGCGATTTCCCCGCGGCAAAACGCGCCGCATTAAGTCCCGCAGCCAACCCTTGCCCCGCCGCCTCTTCGTAACCGCTGGTTCCATTGATTTGCCCGGCGCAAAATAAGTTTGGGTAAGATTTTACGCGCAATGACCTCTCCAATTGATCGGGGTACAGAAAATCGTATTCAATAGCGTAGGCGTAACGCGAAATTGTCGCATTTTCCATACCGGGAATAGAATGCACCATCCCGCGTTGAACCTCAACAGGGAGACTCGTAGAGATACCGTTGATGTAATATTCCCGGGTATTTGCACCTTCCGGCTCAAGATAGAGCAAATGTAGCGGATGCTGCGGGAAACGGGTGACTTTGTCTTCAAAAGAAGGACAATAACGTGCCCCAATACCTTTGATAACTCCTTGATACATAGGGGAATATTGTAAGTTTTCGCGAACAACTTCGGCGGTTTTTTCAGTGGAGTAAACCATATAACACGGCATATTGCGGCGTGTTGCCTGGGGCAGGGGGGGACGCAATGTGTCGCTCCAAAAACTAAACTCTTCTTCTTGATTTTCCGCCTCTTGAAGGCGCATGGCGGAGAAATCGATAGTTTTTGCAAGAATTCGCGGAGGAGTCCCGGTTTTCAATCGTCCAAGCCTAAGTCCGAGCGTATCGGACAATGCATGTGACAAAGCATTTGAGGGAAAATCACCCGCTCTGCCGCCCGGAAAGTTTTTCATGCCATAATGCAGTTTGCCGTTCAAAAAAGTGCCAGTGGTAACTACGACGGCGCGACCGCAGATTTGATCTCCGAACTGATTTTCAACCCCGATAATTATGCCGTTTTGCACTAAAAATTCGGTAACTTCGGATTGTAAAATATCAAGATTCGGGGTTTCTTCGAGCAGCAGTTTCATGCCGCGCTGGTAGATGACTTTATCGCATTGAGAACGGGGCGACCAGACGGCCTGACCTTTGGTCCGGTTTAACATGCGGAATTGAATTGACGCGGCATCTGTCATCACGCCTTGAGCACCGCCCAAGGCATCAATTTCGCGGACGAGCTGACCTTTGGCGACACCGCCGACTGCTGGGTTGCAACTCATCTGGGCGATGTGATCCATATTTAGAGTAATAAGCAACACGTTCGCACCGATACGTGCCGCCGCATACGCGGCTTCACACCCGGCATGACCGGCACCAATTACAATAACATCATAATCTTTCATTATTTTCTTTCACGTCAATCAGGATAAGAGGTAGCCTAAAACTATCATTAGTATAAAATAAGCTCAAAAGTTGACATTATCAATCTTATTGCGGGGTAAATTCGACAAAAAGCGCAAGACACCAAGCCATACGCGTCCCCTAACCTCAAAACCGGCACTTTACTTTACATAACGTGCATTATGCGACATTACTTGTCAGGGGATTTATCGCGGTTTTCAGACAAGTTTTCAGTTTTTAGAGGTAGCCTTGAATTTATGACAAAATTGATGTACAGTAAACTTATGCAAACTATAAACGTCGAAAACATTATAGAACACTTTTATCGGAATGATTTTCCATTGCGGCAACTGCTTTTGATGCACAGCGGGCAAGTTCGTGATAAAGCGCTGGCGATTTTGCAAAATCCAGCTTGCAAAAAAATGAAAATTTCGACAGAAATAGTCGTCAATGGCGCAATGTTGCACGATATTGGAATTTTGCACTGTCATGCGCCGAAGATTCATTGCCATGGCGTGCACCCATATATTGCCCACGGTGTTATTGGTGCTGAAATGCTCCGAGAATACGGAAAAACCCATAAAATCGATTTTGAACCCTATGCCCGGATTTGCGAACGCCACACCGGCAGCGGTATTTCCGCTGCTGAGATAAAAGCGCAAAATTTGCAACTCCCCGCACAGAACTTTTTGCCGGAAACCATAGAGGAAAAGTTGATTTGTCTTGCGGACAAGTTTTATTCAAAATCCGGCGATATGCAAGAGAAATCCCTGGAAAATATCCGCCGCTCCATGGCAAAATTCGGTCCCCTCCCCCTCGCCCGCTTCGCTGAATTACTCCGCCTATTCGGAATGTAACCTAATTCCGTGAAAAGAATAAAAAAAGTGTGAGAAGAAAAGTTTTTTTCTTCTCACAGCTTTTAAACTCAAGTTATTTGGCGAGACTTTATTTGTTGTCTTGCTCAAATTTCTTCATGAAGTCGACCAGGGCTTTTACCCCCTCAATCGGCATGGCGTTGTAAATACTCGCACGGCAACCGCCGACCAACCGATGACCTTTCAGCTCGGTCAAACCGTTCTCTTTTGCTGCCTTAACGAACGCCGCGTCAAGCTCTTCATTCGGCGTGCGGAAGACCACGTTCATAATCGAGCGATCCGCCTTTGCCACCGGACTGGTGTAAAACACCGAGTTGTCGAGGAAATCGTACAGCACTGCCGCCTTGGCGTTGTTGATTTTCTCCATCTCAATTAGACCGCCCTGCCCTTTAACCCAATCGGTCACCAGCGCAAGCATGTAAATCGCAAAAGTCGGCGGAGTGTTGAACATTGAATCATTCTCAATATAAGTGCTGTAACGCAGCATAGTCGGAACTTTGCTCTCGTCGGTGCGAGCCGCAAGATCCTTGCGCAAAATCACCATCGCAACGCCCGAAGGGCCGAGATTCTTCTGCGCTCCGGCGTAGATCATGCCGAAATCGTTGACGTTAAACGGACGCGACATAATATCACTGGACATATCCGCTATCAACAGGACACCCGGTGTCGGCTTCGGCAGTTTCGCATAGCGCGTGCCGGCAATCGTATTGTTGCTGGTAATATGCATATAAGCCGCGTCGGCGGTGCGTTTCCACTCGCTTTCAGCTGGAATGTGATCGTACTTGGTCTCCTTGCTCGACGCAACGACGTTGACCGAGCCGAACATTTTCGCCTCTTTCAACGCCTTGGAACTCCAAACCCCGGTATCAACGTAATCGGCGACTTTGCCGTTGAGGAAATTCATCGCAAGCATCGTAAACTGCATACTTGCACCGCCTTGAACAAATAAAACCGCATAATCGTCGGAAATGTTCAACAATTCGCGGATATTCGCCTCGGCGCGGTGTAGCACCGGCTCAAAGAGCTTGCCCCGATGGGAGAGTTCCATAATGCCGCTACCACTGTTCTCATAATTGGTGAATTCGGCTTGCGCCTTTTCCATGACTGCTTTCGGCAACATCGCCGGACCGGCTGCAAAGTTATAGATTTTCATGATATAAACCCTCCTAAAATGGTTTCTCTTAACATACCATTAAAATAAATTTTTACAAGCATAGTTAGATAAAAAAATAACTATCTTTTTTAGCTAAATGCATTCAGTACCCGGGTAACTCTGTCCACCCCGGGAAAATCCCTAAATCTGAACAATCTATTCGCCAAAGCCGGATATTGTTGTTCGGTCAAATCCGACCAGGCGGAATCATCGATCAATGCGCGATCTATCCCGACGATAAGCGGTATTGATAAATTGCACTCTAATAGCTGCAAACGCCGTTCAAGTTGAGCGCGATGCCAGCGGTGAAAAAGCTCCAAATAAATCGTTTTGCCGTCAGATTCGCGCCGAAACGAGAGGTCTGGGAAGACAATCTGATTATTTCCTCCATCGATAAACGGCGACTCCCCGACAATGCGCCATTCGCTCGACTGCTTTTTGAAAAGCTGGTGAAATAATCGGATTTCCTCCGGGACATAGCTGGAAAAGTTACGATAATGCGACACTAAACGGGCATTTTGGTCTAATTTCAGAGTATTAGGGGCATTTTCAAGCCGGATGTTCGCCACCATGTTCCATCTTTCAAGATTCACTATCGCCGGGAAAAACGCGGCGAGCAAAAGTGCGTATTTGCGACTATTCTCGAATATCGAAAACGGCCCGGAAATACGCAAAAAAATCGAGTCCCTACCCCGCTCTTTGCAGTGTGACATCTCAGAAAGCAATCTAAAAAAACGCATATATTTAAACACCCGCCGCAACTCGGCAGGACGGGAATCCGACACCGTTACCTCGATAGTTTGCGCATACATCAGAAGCCCTTGCACCAGGGCGATATTGTAGCGATTTAACAGTTCCGACGGGGAAAGCGGTTTCCACTTGACTATCTGTTCGTTGTCCGGCAAATCGCCGTAAATATCGGAGTTTATAAATTTGCCGTCTTGATTTTGTGCCAGCAAAATTTCGCGATATATTTTCAAATCGCCCAGTGATGCAAGCATCGCGTTTTTGGCTTCAAGCAGAATTTTTCGGCGTTCGGTCGGGTAGTCAAACTCATGCGCATGGGCAAATTCGCAACGATCCAGCAGTAATTTGTTTAGCCCCGCCGCCAATTTTCGGTCGAATACACCTTGCAACGATGTTTCAAGTAACTCATCAAGCTCGGCACGGCTTATTTTATTTTCGACGGCTTGATTGTAGAGCGACACTATTTGTGAAGCGAATTTCAGCAATTCGGCATCGGCAGGATCGACAAATGCCGGAAAAAATCCTTTTTTTCGTTTAAATCTCAACAAGTCACGCGTCAGCATAGTGTTTCCGGCAGATCGTTAAAGAATGGTAAAAGCTTCGCCATTAAAGCCGGATTCGCCGCGATAACCCCCTGATCGGGATAGTGAAACGTTCCACGCAAATCGCGTACCAACGCCCCCGCCTCTTCGGCGATCAACACTCCGGCGGCGACATCATAGGGCTGCAACTTCATTTCCCAATAAGCGTCGTAAATGCCTGCTCCGGTCATCGATAAATCCAATGCCGCCGACCCGCACCGTTTAATGTCACGCAAGTTAGGGACTATTCGCGCAAAGTATTTGAGGTTATTGACTTCGCACCCGGCGCGGACACACGCAAACCCGGTGGCACATGCCGCCTCGGCAAGTTCGGCGCAACTTGAGGCGTGAATCAACTCGTCGTTCAACCTCGCCCCCTTCCCTGCTTCCGCAGCAAAAAGATAGCCGAGTGCGGGGGCATATACTACTCCCGCTACCGGTTTGTTCTTTTCGCAAAACGCGATCGAGATCGAAAAAAACGGATGATGCTTAACAAAAGATTGCGTGCCGTCAATCGGGTCGATTATCCAACAAAATTCCGATGCGACATTGCTATGCCCGGATTCTTCGCCTAAAATATCGTGACCCGGAAAGCGTTCGCGGATACGCGTTACAATCAACTGTTCCACAGCCACATCCGCCGCCGACACCAGATCTTTGGGGGAATTCTTGGCATGAACGTCATTGGGGCGAATTCCGTCGAAATAAGTCATCGCGGCGCGACCCGCCTCGCGTGCAATCGCTTTGATAAATCCAAGCATAATATTGCCTTTATTAGCGGCGGCGCGGTTCAAGCGACACTAAATTTACGGTAATCGCCCACGCGTCGGAGTCCTTTAGTGTCTTTTTCTCATGTCCGGCACCCCAGCTGTCGGAGAAGATGATTTCCCCGGTTTTGCTGTTATACCCGGTGATTATGCGCATATGCATACCAAACTCATTGCTGCTGGTGTCTTTTAAGCTGGGAAAAATAAAAGTTGACCAGCACAGTGGAATCCCGTTGTCGATACTCTTTTTGATCTCCTCTAAAAATAGTTTATTATCGCGGGTCTCACGTGCCCTAACCTCTTTAAATACCTTAAAATTCATCGATTTCATCATGCGTCCGAAGTCAAAACGGCGATTGCTGATGTAGTCGTCAAGATCAATCTTGTCCGCTTTTTCCCGGCGGGCGGCGGCGTTATAATATTTGATCATTTTTTTGAGATCGTCATAATTGTCCAACTCGTAACGATACAGCGGTTTAAAGCGAATTCCAAGCTTGCCGGAGTTGCTTTCAAGCACATCGATGATTTTGTTGATATTTGTCCCTTTTTGCGCATCCGATTTGGCCAATGTGGCGATCACATGTTGATCGATATTTGAGCCGTAGTAGCGCAATATCCGCTCGACCGTGGCGGCGACGCAATAACCTTTTGCCCCCTGATCGACCATGGGAATGAGCATGTAGTTTGAGCCGTCGCTTTCATGTTTTACCAGCGACGGCAAAGCGGAACTCGCAACCGTGGTTTTTATGCCGGATTTTAGGTCTTTGGGGGATTCTCCGGGACGGTAAAAATCAATATTGATATATTCGGGCAGATCTTTTGAAATGCTCCATTTCAACACAATGTCACTGTCGTTTGTCCGCCACAGCATAGACCGCAACTTGGAGTCATCCATCGTAGCTCTCTGGCTTTGCGGGCGATTTTTCGTCCCGGCAAACTGTTGTATTTTGTCCTGAACATCATCGAGCTGTTTTTTAAACGCCCGTTCGGACATTACCCCGGCATCACCGCGATTGTATATTGACACGTTCAACGCACTGATTTTGCCGTCTTTTAAATCGAAAATAACCTCTTTGGTTTTTAGCCCGAAGAGCGTGAGCGATTGACCCTTCAT
>JAISIP010000185.1 GCA_031261965.1 Victivallales bacterium
ACTTCGCCGGGGCGGTTCAACGTCCGCGAAACGCTCGACGACCTCTATAAAGCGAACGAAACCATCGAAAAAGCCATGAAAAATTGCAACATCGCCGAGTTGCGTTCGCTCTATTCGCCGGGACTGATGAAGACCCAGATCCGCTGTATCGAAGAGATTCTTATGCAGCGCAAATATTTCGGCGAATAGAGAGACCATTTGTTGAAAAATAATTGAAAAAAGAGATAATTTTTTTGATAAAAAGATTGACTTTTTGCAATGTTGGTGGTATTAGTACAAAACTATACTATGTAACACGATTATAAAAAAAAGGGTGAGGCGACAATGCATTGGGTTGATTGGTGTATCCTGCTAATTCCGCTATTGACGATTTTGGGTTTATCGATTTATTCCGGCAAATATGTCCGCAGCGTGGTGGATTTCCTCGCGGCGGGTCGTGTTGCCGGTCGCTACACACTCGCGGTCGGCGATATGGCGGCAGGATTGGGAGTCATTACTTTAGTGGCGCTTTGCGAATCTAAATTTCAATCCGGCTACGGTATTGACTTTTGGAGTAAGCTGGGAGGACCTGTAAGTATAGTCCTTTCTCTGACCGGGTTTTGCGTCTACCGCTGGCGCGAAACCAAGGCGTTGTCGTTCGGTCAATTCCTTGAGATTCGCTACAGCCGCTCTTTTCGCGTGTTCGCCGCGTCCATACGGGTCATCGCCGAAACCATAACCAACGCCATCGGTCCGGCGATCGCGGTGAATTTTTTCCTCTATTTTCTCAATATTCCGCACGCGATAACTATTTGGGGGCTGAATATACCCTGTTACGCCATTGTTTTAACCGTGCTTATCGCAGTTGCGATGGTCTGCATCTGGTCGGGCGGGCGGGTTTCGCTGCTGATTACCGACACTTTTCAAGGGATACTCTGTTACCCGGTGTTTGTGGTACTTGTCGGATACATTTTGGTGAATTTTTCGTGGAGTACCGATGTTGTGCCGGTGATGATGGATCGGGTACCGGGAGAGAGTTTTATCAACCCTTACGACCTTGACAAACTTCGCGATTTTAATATTTTCGCCTTGATCGTCACTATTTTTAGCACGATTTTAAATCGCGCCTCCTGGTTCGGCAACGACACCAGCAACTCTGCACGCACTCCGCACGAACAAAAAATGGCGGGGGTGCTGGGGGCGTGGCGCAGCGGTTTGAGCGTGGTTTTGCTCACGGTGGTTGCGCTTATGGTTATAACCATTATGAACAACGGCAAGTTTGCCGACGAGGCAAAAGAAATTCGCGATACACTTACCGAGAAGGTGGCTATCGAGGCTATTCCCAACCCGGTTGAACGCGAAAAGATCGTAGCCGAGGTCAAAGCCCTGCCGCCGCAACGGCACATACCCGACGGAAAGAACCCGCTTTCGATTACCGAAAACCTTGAAACTCCGATCTTTGAAACGGTGAAGAAAACGATCGGTGACGACGGCGAGGGGAATTTCACTTTCCAGCGATTCCGCACGATGTATCAGCAAATGATGATGACTATCGCCATGCGCAAGACCCTCCCGGTGGGGATTGCCGGGGCTTTCGGACTTCTGATGATTATGCTGATGATTTCCACTGATGATTCGCGCATATTCAACTCGTCAAGCACGATTCTTCAAGACGTGATTATGCCGTTTATGAAGAAGCCGTTCACCCCCAAGGGGCATTTGCTGGCGTTGCGCTTAAGCGCGTTGGGAGTGGCGGTTATCTTTTGGTTTTTCAGTCTGTTGTTTGTGCAGTTAGACTACATCTTTATGTTCATTACTATTATGTGTGCAATCTGGCTGGGCGGCGCCGGAGCGGTGACGCTCGGCGGACTTTACACCAAATTCGGCAACACCGTCGGAGCGTACAGTGCGGTCATCGCCGGGGCGACGGTTTCAGTGGGCGGAATTTTTATGCAACGCTACTGGGCGCAAATGATCTACCCGATGTTGTGCGAACGAGGCTGGGATAAAGCGGTTGGGAATTTTCTCTCTACTGTCTCCGACCCGTTCAACCCGTACATTGTCTGGACGATGAACCCCGAGAAGTTCCCGATCAACTCTCAGGAAATCTATTTTATCGCGATGCTTTGCGGCATTTCCGGGTACGTTATCGGCTCGCTGGTCACGTATAAAGAGCCGTTCAACCTCGACCGCATGTTGCACCGCGGGGTTTACAGCATCGACGGGGAGAAAAAGATCAGCTCGAAGTGGACTCTCAAAAACACTTTCGGCAAACTTATCGGTATTACGCCGGAATACAGCCGGGGCGATAAGATTATCGCCTGGTCGGTCTTTTTCTATTCGATTGTCTACACGTTTGTCATCATGTTTATCGGGGTCTGGATCTGGAATCTCTTTTCGCCCTGGCCGGAAGTGTACTGGAGTTACTATTTTTACGTCAATACGCTCTTAGTTCCGTCCATTGCCGGTATTATTACGACCGTGTGGTTCATGTGGGGCGGGATACGCGATACGATCCGACTTTTCCGCGACCTGGAAAACCGCACTGTCAATGTGCTGGACGACGGTCGGGTTTCGGGGCATGTCTCGCTTGCCGACCAGGCGGAAATCGATCATATTGACGAGGAAGTCGAAGAAGCCAGGGAAGCTGACGAAAGAGACGAAAAGCAGTAGGATTTATGCATGGGTCGGGACGTTGACTATAAACAGGGAGATATTATCGCCGAACTTAAGCGGCGAATCTCCGCGGGGGTTTATTCTTCCTGCGTCCCGACCGGCGCAACCTTGGCAGCCGAGTTTAAAGTCAACATCAAGACAATCAACAAGGCACTCAATGAGCTCGTGGAATCCGGGTGTATCAACCGCAAACGCGGGGTGGGGACTTTTGTATCTTCACATGCCACGGACAACCGTCAAATAGAAGTGCTGTTTGAAGGGTACTCCGACCTTTTTGAACACCCGTTTTGGGGAAAATTTTGGAATGGCTGCATACCGGGGTTGCTTGATGCGCAATATCGCCCGGTGCTTACCCAACTTCACGCCGACAAAACCGGAAAGCTCCTTCTCGATGACTTTCAGTTTAGTCCGTCGGCGGGGAAATTATTGCTGGGCATCACTCAGAAAGATTTTATCGAATTGGTTCGTCGCCAAGGTGTTCCTGTGGTCAGCATGGGCGATGAAGTCAACGACCCCGAATTTCCGCAGGTGTGTTTCAACTGCGACCCCGGAATTCACTCGGCGATAAGCTTTTTGGTAAAAAAGGGTTGTCGGCGCATTGCGTTTATCGGTGAAACGCACAATGATTTCAATCCCAAAGTTTTGAATAAATTTGATGCTTATCGCCGTGCTTTGGAAAGTTTTAATATTTTCGATCCTGAGCTTGCCGAACATGCGCGTCCGCTGCCGGAATCGGTCGCGGTGGCGTTGCCGCGTTTACTTGAACGCACCTGTTTCGATGCGATTTTTGTCGCCGGGGATCATCAGGTGCCGTATGTCGAAATTACTTTAAAAGAACGCAACATCAGTATTCCGATCGTCGGTTGTGACGGGCTTGAGTTCGCTACTTGGCCGACGGTGGCGTTGCCTCGTCGCGCCGCGGGAGAAGCGGCCGCCCAAATGCTGATCAAACTGATAAAAAAAGAACCGACACAACTTCGCGTGGCACTACCCACCCAATTTATTTTTTAGAGGTACCCTTAAGAACATCTTGCGAAAATATTTTGCCAAGAAGCTCCTTTTCTTATCAGCTAAGATGATCGGTGATATTTGTTCGCCGATTCGCAGCACAAATAGCAAACCAGCCCTCGGCTGGCCGCCGTCCGTCGTACGGATTTGAGTAAAATTAAGAAAATTTATGTTTGTGACTTGAAATACCTGAGTTGACAATTATATTATTGACATGTGATTATTAGATTTTTATTTCAACCGGAGAGCGTAACTCCACATATTACGCACGATGCGGTTGCTTTTTACCGCGCATAAACAAGAGTTTTTTTAACTTGGGCGGATGTTACGTTTGAATATCCGCCTTTTTTGTTGAATCATTCGGAGAAAATAACATGACTGCGACTAATGTTCGTCCCCCTGATCCGTTATATGACGAGTTTGCGTATTTTTACAAGCTACATGAAAAACTTGATCTCCTCGCAGACATGGCAATGCCGGAAAATTGGACATCGTCATGGGGGAGGAAGCAAAAAAACGGTATTCTTCTCAATTATTTGACCTCACTACTGTCCGATAAAAATTTTCGGAATTGATTGTTAAAATCGGGACTTGTTCTATATTAGTAATGCATAAAACACTAATATTGAACAGAAAGTCCCGAACTATGCATTACAAT
>JAISIP010000026.1 GCA_031261965.1 Victivallales bacterium
GATTGCCGACGGGAAATCCCGCAAACCGAAGCCGTCCAGCGAGCCGGTTTTAAATTGGCGCAACAAAAATTCCGTGGCACAATCAAGTTCAAAAAAATCATCGTCCACGGTAGTCCAAAGCAATTTGTTGCGCAACTCGGGTCGGGTGTTTTCCTCGGTAAACTGCGCATCAAGCCGATGACTGATCACACACTCACGAGCCCCAAGCCGATTCAGCTCGGCGAACAGTTTATCGCTTTGGCTCGATCGGCAAACCTTGAATTCCCCGGTGCTGATGTCTAAACTGGAAAGTGCCCAATCGTTTTTACCCTGCACCAAGGCGGTCAAAAAATTGTTGCTGTCGGGCGAAAGCAGGGCGTTGTCCACAATAGTTCCCGGCGTGATAATCCGGGTTATCTGCCGCTTTACGATCCCTTTGGCAAAACGCGGATCTTCCATTTGCTCGGCAATCGCAACTTTCACCCCCGCAGCGACCAATCGCGGCAAATAAGTGTCCAAAGCGTGATACGGGAATCCGCACATCGGATAACCTTGCCGCCGGGTAAGAGTAAGCTCAAGCACCGCGCTCACCCGTTCGGCATCTTCAAAAAACTCTTCGTAAAAGTCGCCCAGGCGAAACAGCAACACCGCATCGGGCGGAATCGCTGCCTTTGCCTCGCGGTACTGGCGCATCATGGGGGTTAGGTTAATGTCTGCCATAGCTGTTGAACAACGCTTCCGAATTCAAATACTTCTCATCGCCGAATATGCGCAACACTTTTCCGACAAAAGAGATATGATAATCCCGCTCAGTGTAATGCGTATTTATAAGACTTTTGTCGATAAAATTTCGCCCGAATAATTCGCCGCGATACAGTTTGCGGCACTCCAACACCAACTCCGCCTCGGCAAATGACGGAGCGTCAACTTTATCGGACGCTTCCGGGGTAAGCCCGGCTCTGACAAGCTTGTCGGGGACATCGCGTCCGGAAGATTCCCCGATTGCGACAAGACTTTTGCGGTACTTTGGCTCGAACGCAGATAATGTAAACGTGTCGCAATGCTCAAGAAACTCCAGGGTGTAACGTTGCGGACGCAAAAAGACCGTCACCGCCGGAACGCCCCAGATACAGCCCCAAAAACCCCACCCGACCGTCATGGCGTTAAACGCATTGTCGGGAAAGCTTCCGGCGGCAAGCACAAGCCAATCGTCCTGCCAACTCCGAAACGGACTGCACGTGAACGACGCAGGGTCAATCGCTTTTCTCATTTTTGATTTCGTCATGGTCACTCCTTAGTGAATTCCAACTCAACGCCGATCGAACGCGCATACTTTGCCGCGCCGGGTTTGTCAACTCTGACTTTGGCGTAACAGACACGTTCGCATTCAAGCACCAAACGACCGACCGCCCCCGATAACGCCTCAATGAGCCTGAAACGCGAATTTGCCGCCAATTCAACTATCTTTTCTTCCAGTTCGGAGTAGTCGAGCGTATCGCTCAACTCATCGCTCTTGCCGGCTGCTGCAAGATCTACCCCAAGCTCAATGTTCAATTTAACTTGCTGTCGCCGTTCCCGTTCCGTCGGCAGGCAACCGATAATCGTATTGACCCGCAGGTCATTGATAAAAATTTTATCCATTTACCGTGTACTACTGTTTGGTTTTGTAATTCACACCCGATTTCGGCATCGGTTGCATTAAAAGATTATAACGCACATTGTGCCAAAAATCATCGCTGACAAAGAGTCCCATATGCGCGGCTTTGACATGGTAAATTGCCTGCCACGCTATCGGAGATCGCGAACGGGGAGGCATTTTTATTTCCCGAGTAGTGCTGTCGAAACGCGCACTTGAGATTAAAATTTTCCCGTCACCTGAGCTGTATTCGGTGTCGAGCAACTCACCGTTGACATCGACATAAATAGTTGAAGCGGTCTTGACCGCGTCTCCCGCAAAAAGATACAATACGCAATCATCCGGCACCGAAGCGGCAACCGTCAATGCCCGGCGGAACTGGTCGGCACGAATTAGGCATTTTATCAAGTGATCGCGGGCGATTTTCAGCCTTTGCTCCGGAGTAAACGTCCCGCCTTCCGGGATCGCAAGTTGCCAATAACGATCATTTTCGGGGTCACATAGCCCCCATTTATTTTGCGACCAGGCGTTCGGATTAAAGAGATTATAATACATAATTCGCTTGCCGTCTTTAAGCTTGTAAGCAACGTTTCCGCCCGACGCACCCGGCAACATCTGATAATAACTCGGAAATGTCGATAAAATCCCGGCGGGCAATCGGGGTGCACCCGGTACCAGCGCCAACCCCTGCACCAACTCCCGGAAAGTATCAAGATAGCCGTCATTCGGAGTGCCGACCACAATGAGTTTATCCACGATTTTTGCACCGCTCCAGTCAAGGTTCGGCAACTCTCCGGGTTTTTCGGGCAAATCCTGCTTGCCGTACATAAGATAATAACGCGCCAAAAGTCCACCCATGGAGTGTGCGACAATGTCAAATTGAACGTCGTAATCCTTTACCCCGTACTCCTTTTCGTAGATTCCCTGCAAATATTTGCGCTTTTCGATAAGAAACTCGTGCAATTTCGCCGCGCTTTCAGGCAGGTCGCGCCGCCAATCGTAGGCAAAACAGAACAAATTGGGGTGTTTGCGATTTGGGGGCAACGGTTTATCGCCATTTACATATCCTGCCGCTTCAAGCTGTTCGACCGCCGTAATATAACCGGGCTGACTAAAGGTCAACCCGGCGAAACGGATTTCGGCATCGTCAAGAATCCCGAACGGCAGTGAAGAGGATTTTAAACCCGAAAGCACCTGACCGATTTGCATGGGCAACGCCAGTGCCCTTAAGTTGTCTTCTGAGAATGTTGAAGTGGAAAATTCTCCCCATACCATTTCACCAGTAGCTATATCGGTCAATTTTGAACCGAGAAAACCGGGAATAATCACCACCGGATTGCGTTCAATTCCCTCATATTCCCGTGATCTAACCGCCAGCTCGCTGCTGAGTACGGAGTTGAACGTGCCGAACGATTGATACGAACCGACCGACGTTGCGACGCACCCGGTCAAAATCAAAAGTCCGGCCGCGGCAATCGTGACCCTAAACGGTTTCATAAAGGCTACCTCATTTTGGCAACTGTTCATTGCGAATAGTCCCTCTGTCTATACAATACCACGATTTTTCGTTTTTCGCAAAAGCAAAAGTTGTTTTACCCCGAAAAAAGTGCTATATTAAATCGATGTTATCTTGAAGGTATCTCTAAAAACTGGAAACTTGGCTAAAATTTGCATCTCGCATTCGTATGCACGACCTTGCGCACATCTGGTTAACTTCATGTTAGCCAGATGTGCGCAAAATCGCGCCTCCCAATTGCGAATCTGCCAATTTTGTAACTCAAGCCAGTTTTTAGAGATACCCTTGATAAATTTAGATTTACACCTTGACGAACCACGGAAATATGGCAAAACTTGAACTGATCCGCAACTTCTGCATTATCGCGCATATCGACCACGGCAAATCGACGCTCGCCGACCGCTTGCTCGAACTTACCGGCACGGTCGCCCAACGCGATCTGCAAGAGCAACTTTTGGACGGCATGGACTTGGAACGCGAACGCGGAATCACCATTAAATCGCACCCGGTTCGCATGAGTTATCAGGCAAAAGACGGCGAAACGTATGAGTTAAATTTGATCGACACGCCCGGACATGTGGACTTTACCTACGAGGTTTCGCGTTCGCTCGGCGCGTGCGAAGGCGCGCTTTTGCTGATCGATGCCACCCAGGGGGTGCAGGCGCAAACCGTTGCCAATGTCAATCTCGCCTTTAAACAAAATCTCAAGGTCATCCCGGTGATCAATAAAATCGATTTGCCCGCCGCGAATCTTGAGCTTTGCTACGAGCAAATGGAGGAGGTACTCGCCCTGCCACGCGAAGAGGCACTTTGCGTTTCGGGAAAAACCGGGGCGGGCGTGCCGGAGTTGCTCGATGCAATTGTAGAACGCATTCCGCACCCCTCCGAGCCGCAAATGGCAGGCACTGCCGCGCTGATTTTCGACTCTATGTACGATACTTTTCGCGGGGTGGTAAACTATGTTCGCGTTACTAACGGGAGCTTTCGGCGCGGCAACCGCATTCGGCTCTTTAACAACGGGATCGAAAGCGAAATCAAAGAGGTCGGCTTTTTCAGTCCAGAAATGAGAGCGGCAGACGAACTCTCCGCCGGTAGCGTGGGATATTTGCTGCCAAACCTCAAAAGCCCCTCCGACACCAAGATGGGAGATACCATCACCGATGTAAAGAACCCCTGTCCCGCGCCGTTGCCGGGGTTCAAAGAGATCAGACCGATGGTATTTTCGGGCATTTACCCGATCGATACGGCGGACTACGACCAGCTCAAAGCCAGCATGGGCAAATTGCAACTCAACGACGCGGCGTTTCTCTATCAGGCAGAGACCTCAGCCGCACTCGGCTTCGGGTTTCGTTGCGGTTTTTTGGGATTGCTGCATATGGAGATCATCCAGGAGAGACTCCGGCGCGAATACAATTGCGATATTATCGCGACCTATCCTTCGGTGATTTACCACGTCTATATGAAGTCCGGCGAAATGATTCCGGTGGACAACCCGGTTTTCTTGCCCGACCCCTCAGGGATAGATCGCATCGAAGAGCCGATCATCAGCTGTCACATTATGACCCCGACCGATTACATCGGGGACGTGATGAATCTGATTATGAGCAAACGCGGGGTTTGCACTACTACTAACTCGGTGGATGCCAAACACGTCATCATTACCGCCGAAATCCCGATGCACGAAATTTTGATCGACTTTCACGATAAGCTCAAATCGATCACCCGCGGCTACGGCAGTATGGATTACGAACCCTCCGGCTACCGCGCCGATAAATTAGTGAAACTTGATATTCTGGTCAATAACGAACCGGTTGACGCTTTTAGCTCAATTGTTCACACCGAAATGGCTTACTCCCGCGGTCGCCAGCTCGCGGAGCGGTTAAAAGAGGTGATTCCGCCTCAGATGTTTCAGATTGCGATTCAAGCCGCCGTGGGGGGCAAAGTCATCGCCCGCGAAAGCATCCGCGCCTTGCGCAAAAACGTGTTGGCAAAATGTTACGGCGGTGACATCACGCGAAAACGCAAGCTCTTGGAGAAGCAAAAAGAGGGCAAAAAGCGCATGAAACAAATCGGTCAGGTGAATATACCGCAAGAGGCTTTTGTCGCGGTTCTCAAGGCGAGCGAAATCAATTGACAAGAAAGTTTCAAAACATGAATTTCTTTGAACGGCGTCGGGCAAAAAAACAGCTTGCCAAACTCAAAAACGAGATTCGGTTGGTCAGGCACAACGATGACGATCTGCTCTCGATAGAGCAAAAACAGGAGCTTGACGCGTTAATCCTTGATTTGCAAAAAGTTCAGCTCGACAAAGCCGCCTCTTGCATGTCGGAATGCGCCTTAAAATTCAATAAAGCCGTTCCGCCTTATCGGCATCGCACTATACGCGGATGGCTTGATTTGCTGCTTGTGGTCGGCGCGGTGGCATTCGGTATCAGGGCGTTGTTTTTGCAGCCGTTCCGCATTCCCACGAGCAGTATGCAACCGACGCTTTACGGTATACACTACATTGATGCCCAAACGACGGTAAACCCCCTGATAGGGAAACTGCCCGCTCCGTTGAACTGGTTGCTCTTTTCGGCTCGAAATGCCGAGGCGAAAGTCACCGCGCCGGGAAAACTGGATATTGACTCATTCCGACCGGCGGGAAATGCGTTGAGCGATTCGACCGCTTTTAGTATCGGCGACCAAACTTATAAATTGCCCGGCGTCGTGCAAAAAGTGATCGAATACGCCGATCTCGAACCCGGCAGAGAGTACAAGATCGGAGACACTCTCGCCGATGGTTTTCTCTCGATGGGCGATCATCTCTTTGTCGAACGCTGGAGTATTTATCTTGCATCACTGAAGCGCGGGGACATTATGGTGTTCACGACCGAAGGACTTTCGGCAAACGGCCGCAACCTTGCCGAGATGAGCGGATTTTTTTACATCAAACGGCTGGTCGGTCTACCCGGAGACACTTTGCGAATCGTGAATAATGTGCTTGAAGTCAAGCCTGATGGTGAAACGAAATTTCGCCCGATTTACGAGCTGTCCCCCAAGTTTGAAAAACTTTACAGCAACAAGGGCGGTTATCAGGGGCATTTAAGCGGAATGGGGGAACTGGTCGCTTATCCTCAACAGCAATATACCGTGCCTAAAGATCACTACTTTATGATGGGTGATAATTCGCGTTTCAGCCTCGACAGCCGTTTTTTCGGGGCGGTTCCGCGCCGAAATCTAATCGGCAAAGCGTGGGTAGCTTTTTGGCCGTTTTCACGTCGCTGGGGGTTAATCGACCACACCGACCCGGTGGATGCGCCGACCGGAGAGGCGGTCAAAGGCACATACCCTGTCATGTACCGCCAGTAATGCAATGCCCCCGTTTGTATATTGCTCCCATTGAAACGTGTGCTAAATTAAGTGATAGTGCAACTCCATAACCCGGTGGACGATCGGATATTGTTCTGTATAGTGGCTTTTGAAGGTATTTTTAAATCTCGTTACGTTGCCGAACATCGGGCCGATTGAAGTCAAACGGCGAATTCTCACCTCCACGCTTTTGCCCCGGAACTCTTCGGGAATATTCCAGAAAAACGGTTCGTACAACCGCTTACCCAGAGATTCCCCGTTGATCAAAAGCTCCGTGTCCAGCCCGTCGCACTCGAGGCTTATCCCGATCGCGTTGGCGGGGATCTTTACCGTGCCGGACTGGTTTATCGCCCCGGCATACTCAGAAATTCCATTGCCGTTGCAACGATCTTCAAACAAGTGACCGTTTTTGCACCCGAATTCACCGCCGAGCCATAACGCCGGCAAATATGGGTAAACGTCTTTCCCCTCCAACAGTGTAATTTGATGTTTGCCCGCCGGAATTGTCTGCCGAAACGAACGATACAGTGGACGAAATCCGTCGGAGAGCCACTTCACAGCTGAATTTCCGGCGATTTCCCTGTCGTCAAGCGCGATGCGAACGCCTTCAAAGGTGCGAATCGCAAAATCAAGTTCAAGCGGAACGTCGGCGTGAAACTCAAATTTCCCGTAACGGTCAAACGCGACCCGCAAAGTATTCGCCGATTCCCGTTCGACTTTCCAACCGGGAAAAGAGCAAAATTCTCGCCCGTGCAACTCAAAAACAGCCTCCTCATTGTTCCGGTGCAGTTTGAGGCATCGACAACCGGGGCGGTCGGATAGATCCAAAATTGCGGTACTCCCGTCGGCGTACTGTTTGAGGAAAATATTTTGAACTATCTGGTCTTGAGCGTCAGTCACCCAAACCTTTCGAGGCAACAGTTGCGGCAAATTAACGAGCAAATCGCCCGGCATCGCAAAGTAACAATCGGCATATTCAAGATGAATGCCGTTTTCAGTCAGGGTAATGACCTCGATTTCGTCGGTCGGCGACTCATCAGATGCCAAAAGATGCCACGGATATTGTCCCTTGACCAAGGTCTTTAAAAGCTCATTTAACTTGCATGAACAACTCTCCAAATAACGAACCCCCAGCTCCGGAGCCGAGTTTTTAGATGCCAGTACGGCCGCCTCCCCGGCATCTTCCGATAAGATTTTTAAATCGGCGAAATAGGGTTGATCCAGTGTCGCCGGAAAAAAATAACCGGGTTTGGGAACGTTACCTCGAAAATCCAATGCACTCACCGCCAGTACATAGTGGTTAACTCCAAACATCCCCGCCATATGAAACATGGCGTTCAATCGGCTTGGGGGCATATCCGCCGGCCCCAGAGCAAAGAGTTCCGCCAATCCGCCGTTGCCACGCTGTTTTATGCCCCAATGCCCGGCGGCAAACGTCACCCATTCAAAATCATCCACGCCGATTCTGGTGAAAATTTCGTCAACTCCCGGCATCGACAAGCCGATCGTCGCCTTGAGCGGGTCTCCGCTTGCGATATGCGCCTCTTTTATGTTATGCTCTTCCAGCAAATGTCCGGTGAACAATAATTTGTGTTCATCGCACCAGTTGCGGATTTTATCGAAAAAGTTTCTTCGGAAGAGTTCACCGGCCAATTGGTCATAGCGTGCCTTGAAGTCGGGATGCTTTAAATCGGCACGGAAATCCACCGAATAACGCGCCAGATATTCTATTTCCAATTCGGGGGAATACGGCAACTTGATTATTTCGGGGTTGCCGTAAAATGCTTCATATCCGATTGAAGGTTCGTCGGTGAATATACCTTTTATAAACGTACCGAATTGATCGCCGAAGCGGGCGGCGTACTTCTCGTGAGTCAGCTTAATAAAGAGTTCAACCGCATCAGGATTAAGTACATTGGGGTATTCCTGAAACGATTTTAGCTAAAAATTATAACCATCGCCATGGGGTTCGGCAAACAATATTTGCAGAGCGAAATCGGGATTCGCGGCTTGAACCCGCCCGCCGCATTGACCGCTTGGCCAATTAAACTCATCATAGAGCCAAAGTGCCTTGTAGCCCAATGCTTTCGCCTCTTTTATGTACATGGCGCAACAGTCGAGCCATTCGTCAGACATATACTCCAACTCACATCCCGAACGGGGATAGAGCAAATACTGCTCAACACCAACTGAACGAAATTTGCTTAAGTGTTTACGAATTTCTTCTGGGGTCGGTCGCCCCACTATCGCTCCCATGGGAATCAAAGGACAAATATCATCACTCATAACAGACCTCCATAACCTAATTCCGTAAAAGAATCGCCATGATTCTTGCAAAAGTTTGTCTTTGTTGATTTTTCAGTAGTAGCCACACATCAATCCTCAATCGTAAGTCGCCATTCCAGGCGTTTGCGAAATGGCGTAGCAAACTTGCGCGTCAACACACCTTTTTCCTCCAGATGAATGTAACAGGCGGTGTCACAGGCGCGTCCGCAGATGCTTCCTTGATATGCATGCTTCATCGGCGGATAAAAGTGGATTTCATTTAGCACCTCTTTCGCCCGCTCCGGTGTCAGTTTCGTTTCTCCAGATATGATCGATAGCCGTTCGGGATCATCGGCGAAGGCATCTGGTGGCATGAATGGGTTTTTGCTGCGATTACCCCCTATATAATATACCGCACATTGCCAGCGATTCAATGTTCCATCCTTTGACAGAGCGTGACCTGGGCAAGCACGCACACATGCCCCGCAGCGGTCACACAGATGCGGTTTTATCATCGGGTCTTCTTTGAACGGCGCATCGGTCAAAATGAATACCCAACGTATACAAGGACCGAATTCATCAGTCAGAATGGAGCCGGACAAGCCACGCTCGCCCAATCCGGCATCCACTGCACACTGCTCAAAGTCAAGCTGATGTTCAGCCTCCATTCCACGGTAAATTTCCGCATAATCGACTTCTGGATTGGTTTCGTTTTGCTCCCGCATGACAAGCAAATTTCGGCGTTGTGGCAGTGCTTCATATCCGGCTTTTTCCAGCAGTTCGCAACCGCGCAACAACGCGAGCGGCATTATCACCTCTTCCAATGTTTCGACTGCGGTGGTGGTATATTGATAAAAAGTTGACCCTTCTTCTATACCCCGCCGTGAACCGCGCAACTGGCGGAACGCGATTGCGATCACTGTTTTTACTTCGGGCATCAGTCGTTGCACATTGGGGTCGCAAAAGCGTGTCGCCGACCCGAAACGTATCAGATCCGCGCCGTTTTTTCTCAACTCGTCCGTCAGATTTTCTTTTAGCTGATTCATAAGAGATGTTTTCCCTTGAGGTGTTTATAGCAAGCCGTGTCGCAACTCTTTCCGCACAAACAAGGAGCGTAACCGGAGGCACGGCTCGGCAGAAAATCAAGCTTAGGATAAATTGCCCGCGCCGATTCCCGATCAAAATGTTTATTTCCATTTACTATTGCATCGCACTCAGGGTCGCCCTTGAGAAAATCATCGGTCATAAATGGATTGCTCCGATACGCTCCGCGATAATAAACCGCACATTGATAACTGTCAAAACCCTGCTCGGAAATCGCATGACCGGGACACGCCGCCACGCATTTGCCACAATTGTCGCAAAGCGTCCCGATGAATGGTTCGTCACATGCAAGCGGAGCGTCGGTCACAATGAACGCCATGCGAACAAACGGTCCGATTTCAGGTACAATTATATGCCCCGCCATGCCCGGTGCTCCCAAGCCGCAGATTTGCGCTGATTGATTGAAATCCATGATAATGTCCGGTGCCGGTTTGCCCGGCGCAACCGGTTCGGCATGAATCAGTTCGTAAGTATCGACCAATTCAGGATTGGTGCTTTTGTCGCCCTTGATCCGCAAATTGGAGACATTGCGTTGCAAACAGGCATCGTAGCCTTCATTCTCAATTAGCGCAGCCATTTTTAAAAGAAATATCTCGGCAAAATCTTCGTCGATGAACTTAACTCCGAGCTGAGTGTAGTTGAAATACTGTTCCCGCGCTTCCATCGTGCGGTACAGACTGCGCGGCACACGAAACGCAAATCCGATCACACAGCGTGCATGTGGCAGGATCTGCCGAGGATCGCGCTGTAGCGGTGTTCCTTCAAAATGGGCAATATCACCGATTCCGACCAGCGAAGCACCGTATTCCAGTGCCTTTTCTTTAATAATTGTTGCATTGAGCATTTTTTGAACTGCGCCTTCCTCTCAGCGATCCATTTTCCAGGCTTTCCCGGTACGGAGCGGCTCATGAAAGCGTTCCGCCATGCAGCCGCCTTTTTTCTCCAGCATACTGACGCATGCCCGGATACAACCGCCGCACTTAGCCATATTGTAACCGACCCAAGTGGGAAAATATTTTTCCAATGCGCCGTACACTTTCATGATCTCCGACTCACTGGCGGGACATTTGCCTTCCAGAAGATCGAGGTCGCCGTTTTTGTTTTCGTCCCAGACTTCTTTCGGCACAAAGGGATTGAAGTGGCGACCGCCGTGGGTGTAAAAGGCATAGCATTTCCATTCGTCAAGTATGCCCCATTCGCATAGCTTACCGCCGACATTGACCTTGATGCTCTCGGTCTTGCTCAAACATCCGCCGGGGCATTCGCGAACACACGCCATGCAGCGACGGCAAAGTGGCGGTCCGCTGTACAACGGGTCGGGTTTTAGCGGCGCATCGGTGAAGATAAACGCCACGCGCTGAAGTGGTCCGAATTGTGGAGTCAAGAACATCTTGCTCCAACCCATTTCCCCCAAGCCACAAGCGACTGCCGCCAGCCGGAAATTAAACTGCAAGTCCGGCGGTACTTGATTTATGCGTGTCGGTCGGGTATACTGCACCGAACGGTGATGGGCCGTCTTGCTTTTTTCTTGATTCATAACCTCAATCTGTTCCTCAGGCGAGAGAGTGTTGCCAGGCGATCCGTCCATATCGGAAACACAGCCGCGTGCACCTGTATTGCGGTAAAGGCACGCTTCGTAGCCATGATCTTCGATCATTTTTCCGACATGATAAAGCACTGCCGGGGCAAAGATTTCGTTAATCCCGCCGTATGCCATTGATGGATACTGGTAAAATTGCGTGCCTTCCTCAATTCCACGTTGAACCCCACGCGGAATGCGGAACGCCATGCAGATCACCCTGGTAGCTTCAGGGAAGATGTAGCGCGGGTCCATCTCCTTGGGTGCACCCTCAAAGCGTACCATGTCGCCGATTCCACAAAGATCGGCTCCGGCGTCAAGTGCCGCTTGCTTTACCATTTCACTGGTCAACATTGGATTTCTTCTCCTATAGCGTTGAGTGTTACTGTTATTTGTTTTTGAACGTTTTCGCAGTAGGTACACTCATTGCAGTTGCGTGTACACTCTCTCCGATGCATCGCATAGTCGGCGGGAAATCTGGCTGAATCCCAGATCGCCGGATAAAATTGCCCGGCGTGAGCAGGCTCGGTCAATTCAAGTAAATTACCACTGGTGTGTCCTTGCATGTAGGCTTCGATAATTGCACCGGGATTGCAATTGGTGCGTGTGGCGAGCTTCATACCATCACAGAAATTCTCGTATAGGGTAATATCTTCTGGGCGGATGAAGTTGGTATGCTTCAATAGTGCCGCACTATGTTCCGGCATATGCAGAAACTCATGACAAAGTCCCTGGAACTCGAACGCGTTATCCATCTCGGCGATCTCGTGCTGATGAGCAACCAAATTGTCGTGAAACGTCCGCGTCGGACAAAAATTCAGGCAGCCGCTGTTGGCAAGCAGAAAGAACAGTTTACCGTTGGCATGTAAGAAATCGTACATCGATTGCAAATATTCGGAATTGTAATTTAATTCCCGCTTTCCGTAAAAACTGTCGAAAATATCGAGCAGATAGCTTGCACCTTCGATATTGCAGATTTCCATATTAACGGAGGCACGCACATCAAGTGCCGCAAAGTTATTTTTGATGAACCGGGCGATCACCGGCGATGTCGTCGTCACTGCGCCGAGACGGTATTCCTGACAAAGCAATTCGACGGTGTCGCCGATTTTTCGATAAAAATTACGGTTAAGGCTGTATCTGCCGTAGCAGTTGCCGTTGAGCAGAAGATTGGTCGAAAAACCCGCCTTGGCATATTCGGTCAGATCCGCACGCAGAACCTCACTGTCAATGAAGTCGTCAGGAATTCCGCGTCCGGTGGTAAATCCCGTCCATGGGAAGTAGATCTCGGACACCGTCTCATGATGCTGTAATACGGATTCCTTCAACGCTTCGTTGTGTTGATAACCGATTGCAAATTTCATAATGGCATTTTTTATTCAAACGTTAGAGCAAATCTATAAAAATTTTATGTCAGTTCAAAATGTGTCGCAACAAGCTTCCGGTATTTTTCGGAATCGCTGGGAATGAAACATGTGGGAAGCGGTGGTGGTGGCGGTGTCTGGCCGATGCCTTTGGACTTTATCCGTTCGATCAAATGTAGGCAACTAACTTTGATCAGACTGGATGTCGAGGAATATATAACCCCGACAATACCCGGCGCATTCAGAAACGAGCCTCGGCAGTTGGCGTGAAGCAGGAGATGCGGATGATAGTCAGGGAATTCACTGTCACAAAGTTCCTGTAGCATCTGCATGGTTTCCCAACCGCTGGTGAGGATGGAATCGGGGCGGTTACGGCATACATTGCGGATTTCATCGCGGCGCAGATCGCGTTCCAGATCAAGGTCGCGACATTCGCAGTCTGCTACACGTCCGGAACGCTCCGCAGCGGCAAGAAATGCCCCTTGCCAACTGGATGGATGGAAAAACAATCCAATTACACGTCCAGGCAACACGCACAATGCCTCATCCAGTGATTGATCGAGTTTTAGACACACTGATTGCATCACTGGTTCGGGATTGTCGCATCCCTGTACAGGGCAACCCGTCGGCAGAGCATCGGCATTCAACCCGGCGGAAACAAAAATGCCATCCATATCGCGGTCACAAAGCGAATTCAGCGCGGCATCGACGTTCTTGTCTTCACAGAGAGCGATCAGTAGCTGATAGCCGTGTTGGCTAAAGATTTTGAGTGCGAGATTGGCGATATGGGCATTGTAGGGGTTAGTCAGACCGCCGCTGACCAGACCGACGGTGTGACTACATCCATTTCTAAGCGAACGAGCGATGGAGGACGGACGGTACTGGAGTTCCCGAAGGGCGCGGTCAATCCGCTCTCGGGTTTCCTTGGTCATTCGTGCCTGCTGATTATTATTCAGATATTTGGAAACCAGCGTAAAATTCACACCTGCCAGTTTCGCCACATCTTTTAACGTAGTACGCATCACCGTTCTCCATGTGAAATAGCTTTTATCTGCTCTATCGTTTTACCACAACATAATACTCCCGTGGCAATTTGCAAATGCAAAATCAGAAATCATCACATTTTTTATCGATTTTTTTCGACAAGTGAATGGTTAATCGGGGCAAGTCAGAGCGTTTTCGTTTATTAAGCTCTTAGTGAGTAAATTTGCGAATTTCAATTCCGAGTTTCTTGATTTTGTAGTGAATGATTCTAACTGTCAGATTCAATTCCCGTGCCGCCGCCGCCACGTTGCCCCCATGCGTCGCAAGCGCCGTTTCGATCATTTCCCGCTCAAACGCCTCGACACGTGAAGTAAAATCACCACCGGTTTGGTCATTGATTTTTGCCGGAGTTATTTGTTGCAGCACCGAAGGTAAGCTCTGAGCGTGTATTGTATCGTCTGTCGCCGAAAGCACCGAGCGTTCGATACAATTTTCAAGCTCCCGAATATTGCCCGGCCAAGAGTAGTTTACCAGCAAATCCAAAGCCCGTTCCGAAATTTTTCGCACCCGGCGATGGTGTAATTTGCTGAATTTTTCGCAAAAATGTTCCGCCAGCAGCGGAATATCCGACTTTCGCTCCGATAAGTTAGGCAATACGATCGGAAAAACATTGAGTCGATAATAGAGATCCTCGCGAAACAATCCCTCTTTCATGCGTTCTTCGAGATTTCTGCTTGTGGCGGCGATAATACGCACATCGGAATGCAACTCCGCGTTGCCGCCCACGCGCTGAAATGTCCGCTCCTGCAAAAAACGCAACAGTTTTACTTGCACCTGAGGTTGTATATCGCCGATCTCATCGAGAAACAGCGTGCCGGAATCGGCGGCTTCAGCCCTCCCAATTCGGCGATTTACAGCCCCGGTGAACGCACCTTTTTCGTGTCCGAACAGCTCGCTTTCGACTAAATGTTCCGGCAACGCGGCGGAGTTGACCACGATGAACGGTTTGTCACTTCGGTTGCTGGAGCGTTGCAGAGCTTTTGCCAGCAACTCCTTGCCGGTTCCCGACCCTCCTCGAATCAGCACGGTGGCATCGCTGGGTGCAACTTGCGAAATCATCGCATAGACTTGCTGCATCGCCGGGCAATCGCCGACAATTCCGAATTTTTCTGCGTATTTTATGCTCACTTGAGTTTTTGCACCGCTTTTTTAATGCTTTCCCTTGCCCCTTCGATTACCTTTACATCGACGCAAAACGCAAAACGCACATAACCGGGGCAACCGAATCCGCTGCCAGGAACCGCCAAAACCCGCTCTTCAACCAGAGATTGAATAAATTCCGACTCGTCCGATGTCGGCGACTTCGGAAAGAAGTAAAACGCACCGCGTGGCATTGTAAATTTCAACCCGGCATCGGTGAAAACATCTGCCATGGCGGCACGCCGCTCGCGATAAATATCCAAATCAACTTGAGAATCCATACACTCCAACAAAATCTGCTGCGCGATCGCCGGGGCGTTTACAAACCCCAAAATGCGATTGCAGAGGACTAACCCGGAGACTAATTCCGATGCGTTTTCGATTTGCGGCGATACCGCGATATACCCCAGCCGCTCCCCCGCCAGTGAGAGATTTTTGGAATATGAACCGATTACCACGCTATGCGGAAAAATTTCAAATGCACCAGGTAACTCAACCCCGTCAAAATTCAAAAAACGGTACGGCTCATCCGAGATCAGATAGATTACCCGGTTGAATTTTTTCTCGGCTGCGGCGATAATCTCCGATAACCGGGTCAGCTCATCGCGACTGTAAATTTGCCCGGTCGGATTATTCGGTGTATTGATAATCACCGCACGGGTTTTGGCGGTAAACGCTTTTTCCAACGCGTCAAGATCGAGTTCAAAGCTAAAATCCTTCGATTTAACCGGGACGAGCTTGCCGCCGGAATTCGCCGCATAAAATCCGTATTCGACAAAATAAGGAGCCGGGCAAATCACCTCATCTCCGGGAGTAAGCACCGCCCGGAAGAAGACGTTTATCCCGCCCGCCGCGCCGCAAGTCATAACGATGTTTGAGCCCGGCAAGGCGACATGCTGCTCCTGCGAAAGATGAGCGGCAAGCTTATCGCGCAAATCCTGATACCCGGCGTTGGGCATATAACCGATTGCAAACGGCCGGTCGGCGCGATCGGCGAACTTTTGCAACGCTTGCTTTACCTCCGGCGGAGGCGGTAGA
>JAISIP010000029.1 GCA_031261965.1 Victivallales bacterium
TTGGCTAGAGCGGCGGTCTCCAAAACCGCAGGTCGTGAGTTCGAGCCTCACCTCTCCTGCCATTTTTGTGAAAAAGTCGGGGAACCAGGTAGGATATAGAGATGAACAACGGAAAAAAACGAGCAGGAGCAGTCGCCGGGTTTGATTCGGTCACGGGCAAGATTCGGCGCTTTATCGCCGATACGATGGCTGAACTTGGTCGTTGTACTTGGCCGACCCGTCAGCAACTTTTTGAATCAACGATACTGGTTGTGATCAGCATTGCGATTTTGGCGTGTTTTGTCGCCGGGGTCGATTGGGTGGCGGCATGGGTGATCCGCCTGATTACGGTTGGTAAGTTTTAGGAAGAGGATATGATGAACGATTCAGTCGATACCGAGCGTGACAATCGCGGTCAGTGGTTTGTGGTACACACCCTGTCCGGGCATGAGAACAAAGTTCGTGACACGATCTTGCGTCAGCTTCAAAACGGCGATCAGGTTCCGGTTTACGAGGCGTTCATTCCGACGGAAAAGGTGACGGAAGTTCGCCAAAATAAAAAGACCACGACCACGCGCAAGCTGTTTCCCGGCTATCTTTGGGTGCGTATGGATCTTTATGATGATCTTGGCACGATCAACGAAAAGGCGTGGTATTTTGTCCGCAGTGTTCAAGGAGTGCTTGGGTTTCTCGGCGGCGCGAACAAGCCAACCCCGTTATCTGAGTCGGAGGTTGAGGACTTAATGCGTCCGGCTCAGACCGGTCAGACACCGACCCGACCGAAGATCGAGTTTGAAATTGGTGAAAATGTACGCATCAAAGACGGTGCGTTTGAGAATTTTGAAGGAGCGATTCAAGAGATCGACAACGAACGCGGAAAGCTGAAGTTGATGGTGTCGATTTTCGGTCGTTCCACCCCGGTAGAATTGGAGTTTTGGCAGGTCGAGCGTACTGTTTGAACAGTGTCTCGAACTTTTGTAAAATGTCGTTAGATTCACTGGTGGCGGGATACCTGCCAATCCGGACCACCTTTTGAATCGGTAATTAAGGAAAAAAGTCATGGCAAAGAAGGTTACAGGCTTGATCCGGTTGCAAATTCCGGCTGGCGCCGCTACACCGGCTCCGCCGATCGGTCCCGCCCTCGGGCAGGCCGGTTGCAATATCATGGATTTCTGTAAGCAGTTCAATGCCGCCACTCAGTCTCAGAGCGGTATGATTATTCCTGTCGTGATCACGGTTTATCAAGACCGGTCGTTCACGTTCATCTGCAAGTCGCCCCCGGCATCCGTCCTTGTAAAGAAGGCGGCGGGAGTGGCTTCCGCGGCGAAGAAGCCGGGCTATGAAAAGGCCGGCAAGATTACCCGTACGCAGATCCGTGAAATCGTTCAGATCAAGAAGGCGGACATCAACGCTCGTAGCGAGGAAGCGGCAATGCGCATCATCGAAGGAACCGCGCGCAGCATGGGAATCGAGGTGGTCGATGCGTAGAAGTAAGCTTTACAAAAAGCAAGTTGAGCTTGAGGGGTTCGATCCGCAACAGCGTTACGGCGTTGTCGAGGCGATCACCATGCTCAAGAAATTTCCGGGGGTAAAATTCGATCAGACTGCCGAAGTGGCGTTCAAGCTCGGCATTGATCCCCGTAAGTCCGATCAGACGGTTCGCGGCGCGGTTGCGCTTCCGGCCGGTACCGGTAGAACTGTACGCGTGGCGGTTGCCGCCGACGGGTCTGCCGCCGCCGAGGCGAAAGAAGCGGGTGCGGATTTCGTCGGCTTTGAAGATCTCGTCGAAAAGATCAAGGGCGGCTGGCAGGATTTCGATATTCTTATTGCCACGCCGGATGCGATGCGTTTGGTTCGTCCTTTGGGTCGTCAGCTCGGTCCGCGTGGACTTATGCCGAACCCGAAGACCGGCACGGTTACTGACCAGGTCGGCAATGCGGTTCGCGAGTCTAAGGCCGGTCGTGCGGAGTTTCGCGCCGATCGCGGGGCTTGCGTGCATGTACCGTTTGGTAAGTTATCCTTTGACGAAGCGGCACTGAAGAGCAACTTTGACGTTATCGTCGATGCGTTGCAAAAAGCCAAGCCGCAGACTGCCAAGGGTGCTTATATTTTATCCTGCACGATCACCGCGACGATGACTCCGGGTATAAAAATCAATCCGAAAGAGTTGGCGAGGGGCAAAGAATGAGAAACGAAAAGCAATTTCTGGTCAAGGAGATCAGTGAAAAAATCGGTTCTGCCGATTATGTCTACTTCGTCTCGTTCTCCGGACTCAAAGTCAAAGAGCTGGAGGATTTGCGCAAGCAGCTGGCAATTGCCAATGCTTCCTGTCATGTGTTGAAAAATACACTGATCAAGCGGGCTTGCGAACTTTTAGAACCGAGCAGTGATGCAAAGACGTTTGATTTCACCTTGGGTACCGCTATGGTATTCGGCAAGGGAGATTGTGGCGCAGTTGCGAAGCTTTTGCTCGAATTCGGTAAAAAGAACGATAAACTTGCAGCCAAAGGCGGATATGTCGAAGGGGAATTCCTTTCGGGCGCACAGGTTGGAAGTCTTGCCGAGCTGCCCGCGAAGCCGGTGCTTCAGGCGATGTTGCTCGGTGTGTTGCAAGCTCCGTCCCGGAACTTGGTTACCGTTCTTAACGCCAAAGCGGCGAGCGTCCTAAATGTACTCAACGCTTATAAAAACAAAGTCGAAAATCAGTAAGCCAACGAAAAATAATGGAGGCATTTAAAATGTCGGAAGAAAACAAAATTGAAGAGTTCGTCTCGTACGTCGAGAACATGACCGTTCTGGAGCTTTCCAAGCTGGTCAAAACTCTGGAAGAGCGTCTCGGTGTGAGCGCTGCTGCTCCGGTTGCGGTTGCTGCCGCGGCTCCTGCGGCTGCCGCTGCTGCCGCCGAAGAAGAGAAGACCGAGTTTGACGTGATTCTCGCCGGTTTCGATGCGGCGAAAAAGATTGCGGTCATCAAGGTGGTTCGCGAGCTTACCGGTCTCGGGCTCAAGGAAGCCAAAGACTTGGTCGAAGGTGCTCCGAAATCGCTCAAAGAAGCGATTGCCAAGGACGAAGCCGAGAAGATCAAAAAGCAGCTTGAAGAAGCTGGAGCCAAGGTCGAAGTTAAGTAACTTCACTGGTTTTTTTACGCGGCGGAGACGAAGTGTTCGTCTCCTGCCGTTTTTCCGTTTAGATACACATTTGGGATTGGCGTGTTGAAATATGGTTTTTTGTTGAAGACATGCAATCCGCCGAAACGAACTGGTGGTTTTTTCGGTTCGTTTACCGGTAAACTTTAGAAAAAATCGAATATTTCCGAACTGACGGCATGGTGTTTTGCCGACAGGTCGGATTCTTTGCGTTTTGACAGTAAGTGTTTCAGAGGGTTAACTCTGGATGTTACAAATATTTTGAAAATTTCATCATACTAAAATATAGGCGAAATATGGCAAATCGAATTAATTATGGTAAGCTCCGGGACATCCTGGACGTGCCGGACTTGATCGGTCTTCAGGTGGATTCCTATCGCGACTTTTTGCAGCGCGACGTTCCGCCCAAAGAGCGGAAAAATCAGGGACTTCAGGAGGTCTTCAACGAGATTTTCCCGATCGAAAGCTTTGACAAGCAAATGTCGCTGGAGTTTGTTTCCTATGAAATCGGCAACGTCAGTGAACTCAAAGGCGATGTGGTCGATTGCATCAAAGACGGCAAGATTTTCGATGCCCCGCTTTACGTTGACTTTTTGCTGAAGACCGGTGCCGGGGAATTCCCGGAACGTGTCTATATGGGCGACATTCCGATTATGACCGAGCAGGGGACGTTTATTATCAACGGAGCCGAGCGGGTGATCATCAGTCAGTTGCATCGTTCGCCGGGGATTTGTTTTGAGAAAAACCGCCATACATCCGGGCGTACGCTTTATTCGTATCGGATCATTCCCGATCGCGGTTCCTGGATGGATGTGCAGTTTGACATCAACGATTTTATTTACATCTATCTTGATCGCCGCCGCCGCCGCCGTAAATTTTACATTACGACATTTTTGCGGGCGATCGGGTATCCGACCAATCATGACATTCTCTCTGAGTGCTATGAGGTTAAGAAGTACACGGTTGCGCAGTTGCTGAAGAAAAAAGATCTCTCCGGCTTCTACACCATCGACGATATTACTGCCGAAGACGACATCGTCGTTATTGACGAGCTGGTGCAGTTGAATGAAAGCCACTTGAAGCAATTGGTCGATGCCGGAATCAATGAGCTTGAGCTTGCCTATGTCGCCGATGGCGACAACTATCTGATCGGCTGTATGCGCAAAGACCAGGTTCGCAACGAAGAAGATGCCCTGAAGGAAATTTATCGCCGTATGCGTCCCGGCGACCCGACTAACATCGCCAACGCGAAATTGTTGATCAAACGGCTGTTTTTCGACAATCGCCGTTACGATTTGGGGGCGGTGGGGCGTTATAAGCTCAATGAGCGGTTGAAACAGGATATTCCGTTGACGACCCGGGTGCTTGACCGCAAAGATTTGATGGCGGCGACGAAAATGCTGATTAAGTTGCGCCACACCGGCGGACAGGTTGACGACATCGATCATCTCGGAGCGCGTCGGGTACGCACGGTCGGCGAACTTTTGCAGAATCAGTGCCGGGTCGGGTTGCTCCGTACCGAGCGTCTGGTGCGTGAACGTATGACCTTTGACGAGCAGAATGTGACCCCGTCGAAGTTGGTGAATCCCAAGGCGTTTGCCGGGGTGATTCGCGATTTCTTCGCCCGCAGTCAGCTCTCCCAGTTTATGGATCAGACCAACCCGTTGAGTGAATTGACTAACAAGCGTCGTCTCTCCGCACTCGGGCCGGGAGGTCTTTCGCGTGACCGCGCCGGGTTTGAAGTTCGCGACGTGCATCCGAGCCATTACGGGCGGATTTGTCCGATTGAGACCCCGGAAGGACCGAATATCGGTTTGATCTCTTCGATGTCGCTTTACGCGGTTATCGATGAATACGGATTTTTGGAGACGCCCTACCGCAAGGTGATCGACGGGCAAGTGACCGACCAGATCGATTACTTGACCGCCGACAAAGAAGAGCAGTTTGTGATCGCGCAGGCTAATGCTCCGCTGGACGAAAACGGGCGGTTTATCCGTGCCACGGTCATGAGTCGTTACCGCAGCGAAAACGAGGAGCATCCTCGCGAAGAAGTTCAGTATATGGACGTTTCGCCGAAGCAGTTGGTCAGTGCCGCCGCCGGAATCATTCCCTTCCTTGAGCATGATGACGCGAACCGCGCTCTGATGGGTTCAAACATGCAGCGGCAGGCGGTTCCGCTTCTGATGCCGGAGTCGCCGCTGGTCGGTACCGGTCTTGAGGCGCGTATCGCTCGGGATTCCCGGGCGGTGGTCGCCGCCAAGGCGGACGGCATTGTTGCGGAGGTGGAGAGTGACCATATAGTGATCACTTCGGACGGCAAGTTGCCCAAAGAAAACGCCCCCAAAGATTCCTATCAGTATTACCGGCTCTACAAATATTTGCGCAGCAACGCCGGGACGAGTGTGAATCAGCGTCCGATTTGCCAGCGTGGTCAAGTTGTGAAAAAAGGCGATATTCTCGCTGACGGAGCGGCGACGCAGGCGGGCGAATTGGCGCTCGGCAGAAACGTGTTGGTCGCTTATATGCCGTGGTGTGGTTATAACTTTGAGGACGCTATTATTGTTTCGGAGCGTCTGGTCAAAGAGGATGTCTACACCAGTGTTCATGTCGATGAGTTTGAGATCACCGGTCGCGAGACGAAGCTCGGACCCGAGGAGATCACTCGCGACATTCCGAACGTCAGTGAAGACGCGTTGCGCAACTTGGATAGCCGCGGCGTGGTTTACGAGGGTGCAGAAGTGTTGCCCGGCGATATTTTAGTCGGCAAAATTACACCCAAGAGTGAAACCGAGTTAGCGCCGGAAGAGCGGTTGTTGCGGGCGATTTTCGGCGAAAAAGCTGCCGACGTGAAGGATTCGAGCTTGACTGTTTCCAGCGGCAAGGGCGGTATAGTCATGGATATTCGCATTGAGTATGCCAAAGATCAATCCCGCACCGCCCAGACTCGCACTGAAGCGAAGCGGCAGGAGAAACTCAGCAAGAACGATTATCGTGACAGCTACAGCGGTCTGATCGACGATTTGACATCGCGGCTTTCGGACAAGATGCTCGGAGTGAAGTTGCCTTATCCGATTTTCGATATGTCGCCATCGCGTGAGAATGCGATTTTGATCAGTGCGAATCGCAAGGTCACAAAGAGTGCGATTCAAAAATTGGCAGCGCATTATGATTGCTGGGGCATGGAAGATTGTGAACTTAAAGAGGTCTTGACCGCCATTATCGACGAGTTTATTCCGCTGTTCGCCGAGAACGAAGAAAAACATCGCCGTCTCGGCAACGAGGCGGAATACGCTGACGATGACAACGGCGCGATTAAGCGGGTAAAAGTTTACATCGGTTGCAAGCGCAAGCTTCAGGTCGGCGACAAGATGGCCGGTCGTCATGGTAACAAAGGTATCGTGTCGCGAATTGTCCCGGTGGAGGATATGCCGTTCCTTGAGGACGGTACCCCGGTTGACATCATTCTTAACCCGCTTGGCGTACCGAGCCGTATGAACATCGGTCAGGTGCTTGAGACGCATTTGGGTTGGGCGGCAAAGATGCTCGGCATAAAAGTGGCGACTCCGGTTTTCGACGGTATTCCCGAAGAGAAGATTGTTGATTTGATGAAACAGGGCAATGATGCGTTCACCGCCCGTGAAGGTCACGATTACCATTGGGGATTCCGCCGGAATGAAGAGGACAACTGGGTTTACGACGGTAAAGCCGATGTCTATGACGGGCGTACCGGCGACAAGTTCGACCAGCGCGTGACGGTCGGGCATGTATATATGCTCAAATTGGACCATCTGGTTGCGAACAAGATTCACGCTCGGGCGGTCGGTCCTTATTCGTTGGTTACGCAACAGCCGCTTGGCGGTAAAGCGCAACACGGCGGTCAGCGTTTCGGTGAAATGGAAGTTTGGGCGCTTGAAGCGTATGGTGCGGCGCACAACTTGCAGGAAATGTTGACGGTGAAGTCGGACGATGTCGCCGGGCGTGCCCGGATTTACGAATCGATCGTAAAGGGGCAAAATGTGCTTGAGGCGGGTCGGCCGGAATCTTTCAATGTGTTGTTGAAAGAAATGCAGAGCCTTGGGCTTGACATTCGTACCGTGAAAAAAGTTGGCGAACATTAATTCGGGGAGGAATTTACCTTGATTGACAATACTTATGCATACCGGGAATTGCTGGGCAAGAGCGCGGTTTCTTCGTTTGGTGCGGTTTCGATCAACGTCGCGTCGCCGGAGGTGATCCGTTCGTGGTCGTTCGGCGAAGTCAAAAATCCGGAAACCATCAACTATCGCAGTTTCAAACCAGAGAAGGGCGGTCTTTTTTGCGAACGCATTTTCGGACCGACTCGCGATTGGGAGTGTAACTGCGGCAAATACAAACGCGTGAAACACA
>JAISIP010000093.1 GCA_031261965.1 Victivallales bacterium
CTTTGCCGCTCCGTATGCCGCGCCGGAGGCGACAGTAAGCAGTTTGGGGTGTTCGCACAGTGCGGCAATTTCGGGCGAAAGCTCGTCCACGCCGGGAGTGAGTTTAAACTGCGGCAATGTCCCGTCCCAGTGCGGAGCACCCAGCGCCTTAGCGATCGCCAAGTAACGATTGGCATGATGTATATTTGCCGCCTGTCGAGCCGGACGCGGCGGAAACGCGAAAGCGCGTCGCAACAAAATCGAGCGGGCGCGTGCTTTTGCGCCGTAAAGGTTGCGAACTCCTGCTACACGCATGGATATGGCATCCCGCAACGAGTTGTTAAAAAGCACCCCGACACCGAGCCGCTGACGTTTCAGCGCGAGAAACTCGTCCCAACTCCAAGAGTGGTGAATTTTGTCAAGACCGATTGTGCCGTCCACGATCGGCAAAGCGTGATAAAAAGCACGCTGCCCTTCGGGGGCGATGCAAAATAAGGCGCAGTGCGGCGGAATTATTTTGCGGAGTTGTCCGAGTGCCGGCAACGCCATTACCGCATCGCCCAAATGGTTTGGCATACGCACGACCATGCCGTTGCGCCACCAATCACGTTTTGGCGGAATAACCTTGAATCGGGGCGACGGAAAATCCCTACGGATGTCTAAAAAATGAACCGGGCGCTCATTCATTGCGCCATCTCCTTGCAATTGGCTCGTATAATCTTGAGCTAAAATACCACTGTAACGGAGAAATTTCAATCATAATCGCAAAAATATGGCTACTTTTGCAAGAAAATTCGACTTTTGGCTTGCATTTTGCGATAAAACAAAGTTTATTATATACAGAGGGTTTTTGTGAGTCAATTTCCATAAAATGTAGGATGAAAGTTCGATGAGCACTCAATACGTGGCAAAACTTTTTTCGACCCACATCGGAATTGACCTCGGGACAGCGAACTGCCTGGTGTATGTGCGAGATCTCGGGATCGTTCTAAACGAGCCGTCGGTCGTTGCAATCAAGGAGAGTAACAAAGAGGTACTCAACGTTGGCAGCGAGGCCAAAAGTATGCTTGGCAAATGTCCCGGCAATATTCGGGCGATTCGACCGATGAAAGACGGGGTTATTGCTGATTTTGAAATTACCGAAGAAATGCTCCGCTACTTTATTCAAAAGGCGATTCGTCGTGTGCCGTGGCGGAAGCGGTTGCTCAGTCCCCGGGTGCTGGTTGCAGTGCCGTCGGGAATTACCGAGGTTGAAAAACGTGCGGTCAAAGATTCGGCGAAGCGGGCTGGTGCCGGCGAAGTCGTTTTGATCGAAGAACCTATGGCGGCGGCGATCGGTGTCGGGTTGCCGGTGGCGGAACCCGCCGGCAGCATGATAGTCGATATTGGCGGCGGGACGACCGAAGTGGCGGTGATTTCGCTTTCGGGAATCGTCGGTGCCAAGAGTGTGCGGGTCGGCGGCGATGAGCTTGATACGGCGATTACGCAGCATTTGCGCAAAGTTTACAATCTGATGATCGGTGAACTTACCGCCGAGCAAATAAAAATTAAAATCGGCAGTGCATATCCTATTAAAGACAACGAGGATTTGGAGGTAAAGGGGCTTGATTTAGTCTCCCGCGTTCCAAAGACAGTTCGGATTTCCGCCGCCGAGGTACGCATGGCGTTGCAAGAGCCGATAACTACGATTATCGAAGCGGTCAGAGCGACGCTTGAGCGCTGTCCCCCTGATCTTGCCGCCGATTTGATTGACCGCGGTATTATGCTTGCCGGTGGTGGTGCGATGCTTAGTGGTTTAGATAAACTTTTAACCGAAGAAACCGGGTTGCCCGTATTTATTTCCGAGGAGCCGCTCAACGCGGTTGCCAAGGGGACCGGCGTTATGCTTCAGGAAGACAGTATTTGGTCAGCGTAAGAATGAAAATTGATTTAAAATCTCTCCGTCCAGTAGAACTTTCCGACCGTAAACTGTTTAATTTGAAGTTGTCTGAATTAAATTGCCAAAGTTGCGAATGCAGCTTTGCAAATTTGTTTATGTACCAGCAACCTTACGGCATAGAATTTATTCAGACCGACGGGCGACTTGTGGTTTATGAGAGGGCGAACCGAACCATTCACTATCCGATCGGTCGGTGGACTCCGCCGGAAGAACTTAAAGCGATATCAGATGCGTTCGTAGAAGGCGGGTTGTCCGACGGCGGAATATACGATGTTCCCGAAGAGTTTCTCGACATTCACCCCGATTGCGACCGTTTTTTTGAAATTGAGTACGATGAAGGTGCGATAGATTACCTATTTTCGATCGAAAAGCTCGCCACATTTACCGGACCGAAGCTTCGTAAAAAGCACAATTTAGTCAAGCAATTTCAGACTAACTGGCCGTATGCCGAAGTGCGAAAAATTACTCAGGCGGAGATCCCGACGGCGGCGAAGCTGGCGCGGGATTTAAATTCGCGACTCCCGGCTTGTGAATTTCTTGAGGAAGAAGAGCTCGCCATGAACCGCGCTTGGGAGAATTTCGACCAGCTTGGGCTTTTCGGTATAATTTTGTATGCGGAGCCGGATTATCCTGCCGGGTTATCCATTTACAGTATGCTCAATTCGGACACGGTGGACGTCCATTTTGAGAAGGCTGATCACACCGCAAAAGGCGCACCGCAAACTTTGACCTGGCAACTGGCGATTAAATTGCGCAACAAGGCGAAATTTATGAATCGCGAGCAGGATATGAACGAAGAATCGTTGCGTCACGCCAAGAGGTCGCTCGACCCGGAGCGTTTCTTCAAACGCTACTTTTTGCGTGGGGTTGAGTGACCTTGAGTGAAGGCAAAAAGCTCGGAATTATCGCATTAACCGGGGCGGAAAGTGCCGGTCTGGCGATTGTTTTCCGATATTTCTTTTGCCGACTTCGCGTATTTGACCCGGTATATGAGACGCTCTATCTGCGACCCGCGCCATTTTGGATAGCGGGGATTTTTTTTGCAGCAGCGTTCTTTTTATTTTTCGCCGGGTGCGGATGGGAAGAGCGGAGCAAGCGGGCGGTTGACTATATTTCACTGATTTTTGCCGGAATTATTCTGTTGCCGGATTTGGACTCTGTACTTCCGTTGCTGATTTCTTTTGGGCTGATTGCGTGGGGACTTTTTCGTCATGGTTATCGTCTTGGCGGGGAAGAGTGCAATTCAACGCGTCTGAAATTTCTTACTCCGCAAACCGGCGGTTTACTTGCGTTGCTGTTGGGGTTTGCCGGGGTTTGTTTTAGTTATTATCTGCAAAAGACGGCATATAATACGCTCTTCTTGCTTTTTAACGACTGGGGCGAATACGCAACTCACTATTTGCGACTTGCATTTTCTCCTGAAGCGACGCTTCGCGACTGGTTCGTGGGTGGGGGGCACTTCAACTTACTTGTCAATATTATTATGGCTACGGCTATTAAGCTGTTCCCGGTGGCCGAAACGATTTTCTTTTTAAACGGAGTAATGATCTACTCGGCGATTCCGTTGGTCTACTATTACGGGAGATGCCGAAAACTTTCGGTGGAAACATCACTGTTTTTTGCGGCGGTTTTTTGTTTTGCTCCGATCGTAAGTAATCAAAGTTTATCGCTGTTTTACGGTTTTCACCCGGTTAATTTGCAACCGTCGCTTATTCTTCTGTTTTTTATTTTCAAAGCACGCAGAAACTTTGTTGCGACTGCTGTTTTTATGATGCTTACACTTTTTGTGCAGGAGACTGCGGC
>JAISIP010000175.1 GCA_031261965.1 Victivallales bacterium
ATGTTGCTCCCCGCCCTTAATCAGGCGCGGGCAAAGGCGCAGATGAGTACCTGCCTTAACAACAAAAAGCAGACCATGCAAGGTTTGCAACTCTACGCTCAAGACTATAAATACATCCCACAAGAAATCAAAGGCACCATGTGGAATTGGAGGCGTTCAGCGAGGGTTTGACCGGAGCCGGGTTTCCCGGTATTCTGAGTTACCAGTTCAGCTACTATGATCCTCGGACAAGCGACCCGGCTTATGAGGCACTGACCCTCGAACGGAAGGAGTTCAACCGCAAACTGCGTGCTTGGTCGCCACCGGAATGGGAAGAGATTGGATTCGAGCCGGCAGCTTCTCCTTTTGGTTTCCTGTCGCGAGATTCGGAGTTGACACCGTGGAACAGCTTTTCCGAAGGAATTCCTGCACTCAAGGTGCTTCCGAGGCTTGGCATTCCGTGTGCGTTCGGCAATCCAAATATGCCGGTAGTTCTGGCGGGCGAGGAATGTGCGGCTTTTACCGATGCCGAACTTGACGCGCTTCTGCGCCGCGGAGCGGTGCTGGACGCCCCGGCCGCCGAAGTTCTGCTGGCACGCGGTTTCGATCTCGGACTTGAATCACTTGAGCGATTGGATAAATTGCCGGCGACGGAGCGTCACCGGGATGGAACCATTGTGAATGTGCGTACGGCAGAGAAAAAAAATAGTATTTGGCGTGCCAAAACGGGCAAGAATGCACAGATTCAGGAGAGCAGTGTGTTCGACACCGGAATTCCGGGTGTGCTGGAAATCATCACACGGGAGGGGCGGCGACTCGTTCTGATGCCGTGGAGTTTTGAGCGTGGCGGTTTGTTGAATTTCAGTTTTTCCCGACAGAGGCAGTGGTATGAGGCATTCGCCTTTCTTACGGATCGCCCGTTGCCGGTGCGCGTGGCGAACCGAGCCGATATTCGGCTTCATTTGCGACGTTCGCCGCAGACTGGTGAGTTGGCGGCGACGGTTCAGAATCTGTCGCTTGATCCGTTTCAAATCGACGCACTGATCCTGGAGCCGGAATTTCAGCCCACCTCCCGCCTAATGGCGGAAGATGGTTCGGGGCTGATCCTGCAACCGATGCAACTGGCGGTATTGCGATAGCATAGGAGGCTGGAACTGGTTGCAGAGAAGTGTAATTCCGCCCTTGACAAACGGGCGGCATTACATGCATTCCGCATTTATCCGTCCGTTACACGGACTTTGATTATTTGCGGTTGCCGCAAAGAAACCGGATCGCTTCGGGCAACTCGGAGAAGTTGTAGATGATGTAATTCGGTTCCGCCCCGGATTTGCGCTGTTCGCCTTGATTGGATCTGAAAAACACGGTTTTAATCTTCAGCAAACTTGCGCCGTACACATCGCGATACATGTCATTGCCGATAAAAATCACTTCCGAGGGGGCAAGCTTCAGCTCTTTGAGTGCAAGTTCAAACATTCGCGAGTCCGGTTTGCGGTAGCCAAGTTCACTTGAGACGATTACCGGGTCGAATATCCCGGACAAGCCCACGCTGTGCAACTCGGGATATGCCCAGAGACTCTGCCCGTCGGAGACCGCCGCGAGGCGATAGCTTTTGCGCAAAGTTGCGAGGATTTCAAGTACTCCCGGGTAGAGTTGCAACTTAAAACGCGATGTGGCGCGAAACACATTTGCCGCCATCGCCGGCAGCGTCTTGCGCTGTTCATGTGAGAGTTTAGCGGTAAAATCACTGCCGTAACGGCGGATTATCGTCTTGAAGATCTCTTCCACGTCGAACTCCGGGAACGCCTCACGATTATCTTTGCGTTGTTGTTTGTTTAGCTCAAAATAGAGTCTGCGAAATTCATCTGCCGGGATTTTGACTCCGTAATAATCGAGAAAGTTGCTTACTACCCGATAGATGTCGTTATTGGTCTCATCAGTAAGAATATCTGTAAGTGTACCGTTGATGTCAAAAAGCAACCCTTTGATCATGTCTAATATCTCCTCAGGCACTGTTTGGCTTCATGGACGAGTTTGCGCCGATAATTCCAGTCAAACCACGAGTTGCGGGCGTTGCGCAACAAGGTAATGCCCATATAAAACGGGACGCGTCGGGTGGTAGACTCAAACGCCCGCTCCCGATCCGGGAAGTGACAGGCGTATTCCCGCAAAAAATGACCGATAAACGGCTCGGCGGCGTACTTGTTGCCGGTCAACAGCAAAAAGAAGTGCTGCAACTCGGCGGCGACCCGCCCGGTGTCGAACACCCGATCCGCCCGTTTTACCCGCTCAAGATCGAACGAAATAACGCTGAGATTGTCGCCAAAGAGAAAATTCTCCGGCGTGGCATCGCCGTGAACATACACTTGCGTGTCTTCCCACATGCGCGGTTGTTCTCGCCAGCGGTCGCGAAAAAAATAAAGTTCGCCAGCTTCACCTCCGTCAATAACGGATTTTTCGGCGAGACGGTGAATCAAAGAATCCATATAATTGCATGATTCGTTGAAATCAACCCGGTAACCGTTTGCCGTCCGATTGTGAAAGGTCGCAAGAAAATACGCCAACGCCGTCAACTTGGCGTACAGCAGGGCGTGGTCGCGATTTTGAATGGAGCGTTTAATCACATCGCTGAAGATTTCGCCGTAACAGCACTCAATTACCATCAGGTGATTGAGGTCATCGTTGCGTCCGAGCGGACGGGCGACATAGTGCGGATAGCGGTCAAGCCCGCAATTACGTATCATTATTAAATTGCCGAACTCCCGATTGAGCCGATGATAGGCGATCTCGGGATTTCGCTCCCGGTTCGACAAAAAGAATTTTCCTATGACCTGCTTGGTGCTGTACTTTTCTTCGTACAAATAGACATCGTTGGAGCCGTTCAGCCGAAAAACCCGATAGGTTTCCCGGCGCGGACTGCCGCCTAATTGCGGTTGAATCTCGTATTTGAGATATGAATACAGCGGATCTCTCTCCGGCAAATGCCCGAGATAATGTTTTATCATCGCGTCATCCTCAGGCGAGCAGTTCCGTCACTTTGGGGTTAATCGTCAGATCCACATTGTAAAGCGTGCCGCTTTTTTTGGTGTTTCCCTGCGCCTCCACCGCAAAATAGTAGATCCCCGCATCGAGGGTTTCGAGTAGACCCGCGCCTTCGGCAGCACTTTTTACCGAGGAGATTTTGACCGGACTTTTTTCGTTGCCCTTCTTGTCGATGCTTTGCCGGTAGAGCGTGAGCTTGGCGGAGTTGTCGCCAACTCCGGATAATTCAAGCTGATAAAGTGCTTGAGTATCGACATTGAAACGGAAGAAATCCTTGAGGTCACTATACCCAACCCACTCATCGCGTACCGCCGCGCCGGGGCTTACGGTTGTTGCGTGCTGCCAATCGTTGTCGTCGCGCATATTCGCTTTGCCAAAGATCGTTCCGCTCAGCGAAACGGAGTAATCGGTGTTGTACGATTTGTAGTTTTTCGACTTAAATGCGACGACGTAGGTCCCGCTTTCAAGCAAGACGTTGTTTTTGGCGTGTTCTTGTTTGTATGAGCCTTTGACCGAGGCGACTTTTTTGAGTTTGCCATTGTCGTTCAAACGCCAAAGCGTGAATGTGCCGGTGGCTTTGTCATCGAGGATGGATGAGGCGAAATTGTAGCTCCCCGAATCCGCCAATTTCAAGGTTCGGTAGTCCGCCGTGTCGCCGAACCCGACCCAGTTGCTGTCAAACAGCGATAGCGGGTCAAGCGTTGCAAACGCATCGCTCTTTTTGGCGACCGAGACGTTGTAAGACAAATCCGAGGCGATTTGCGCGTAGGTGTCGTCGGCTCTCACCGCTTTGGTGTACACTTCGCCACTTAAGGAGACGTTGTAAGTACCTATCTTTTTGCTGCTGGATTTGACCGCCACAATGTAGTCGGTCTCCGCTTCGAGCTTCAAACCGAAAATACCCCGTTTGGCGTCTTCGGTTTTAGCACCGACCTTGACGCTTTTGATTTTTTTGAGTTTACCGTTATTTAGGCGGTAGACAATCAAACTGAGCTTGTCGACAACGACGGTGAGGGATAAATTATAGCTGCCGGCTTGACCGAACTTGACGCTGCGCATATCGACTTTATCTTCTTTGCCGACATAGTTATCCACCTCTTCTGGGGTGGTTGTCCCTGCCGGCGTCACCGTGGTGGTAAATAGATTCTGGGGATTTATAACCGGCGTGGCAGCGGGGAAGCTATAGGAATATTCAGCGTTGCCGAACACCTGTTGCGCGGTGTCGTCATCGGCGGATATTCCGGCTTTCCACTCCTTTTCTGCCGAAATTTCAACCCGGTAATTGTCAATGTCAATCGGCAATGAGTCGTTGGAATTGACCGCATTGCCAAGCACCACCAGGTAGTAGTCGAGATTTGCGGCGGCGGTAAAGGAGTAGGTTTGTTCAAGAGCAGCTTCGGTCACTTCGTAGAGCAGATTTTTTGCCGCGTCGTAAAGTGAGATGCATATTCCCGAAACGAAATCTTCGATGTTGTTCATAACCACTCGCAAATCGATTTCGCAAGTATATGAGTTTGAGAAGACGTAATAATCGTCGTCGGATTTGGCATCGAGATTTCCTGCACGCAAAACGGCGTTGTCGGAAAATTCCAGCCGTCGGGAGTCGCTGAAAGTTTCGCTTTCGCCGGAGAACTTCTTGTCGTATTGCCGGAGCAGAGAATATATCGATAAATAGGTGTTTTCGACCTGATAATCGGTCAGGTAAAATCTCCCGTCTTTTTTATTATAATCCAAACGGGTTTTGGAGAGCCGGTTGGTCGCATCGCGACGGTCGCCGCTGCCTCCCCACATATCGCTGTCGGAGTCTGAGTAGTATATGTAGGTCTCTTTGCCGACTTGCTCGAATCCCCACCCGGTAATCGCGTGGGACATTCCAGCGTCGGTACGGATTCCAAAAACCGCGCCATACCCGGCGGAGAATCCCGTAAGCAACAACGCGCCGAAACCGGGATCTTGACCGGTCTCATCGGCCTCGACGGTAATAATATGGTCAGTGAAGTCAAAAGTCGGGAAGAATTTTCCTCCGTCCACGGGGACGGCGCGACGACCTGTGGCGTTTTCTCCGGTCAAAAACCACGAGAACGCGTCTTGCCACTCACCGCCTTCATTTTTCCAGTTGGCGATAAAATGCTCAAAAGTTCTGTCCTCGTCAGGAAAAGCGGCGGAGGAATTTTTCGCCCAGCCGCCCCATGTGAGGATATTTGACGAAGCCGCCGCCCAGCAGTATTGCTGGTCTTGAACGTTCAGAAGTTTCTCGGCATCGGCAAAATAGTAACCGCTTACATCGTTGGAACGGGGAGGATTGGCACTTTGATAAAGCACCGGCAAATAATCGTGTCCCCAAAGGTCGGTCAATAAGATCGGCTCATCGGTTAAATCGTCGTTGTTTGAACTTGTCACGGTGGTAAAAGTCTGCTCGGGACTCCACGCTCCGGCTTTGCCTGAGAAATCAACGCCGCGAACCTGATAACGGAACGTCCCGGCTTTAAAGTCGTCAAAGAGACAAAATGTTTCGTTGGTTTTGACGGTTTTCCATTTTTCTGAACCCTTTTCGGCGTAACGAAATTCGTATTCGGTCACGGCGACATCGTCGGAACCTTCCCCCCAATGGATATAGACCCAGTTGTCCTGGTAAACCACGCTGGTAATGGAGCGAATCGGGTCGGGGGCGGTGACATCTTCGCCGGAAAATTTAACGGTGAGGATCAGCTCGTCATTGGAATTGACCGAGAGAGCATAGCTGCGGCGACCATTCACAAAGGCTTTACCTCCGACCGTCAAGGAAGCGTAAGCATCGAGGAAATTTTCGTCAGTGAGCGTGATTGAGCCGGTGAATGCCGATGCGTTCCCGGCAAGTTTGTATTCGCCAAAGGCTTGATGTCCAAAGTCCACGCTTATTTGCAAATCGGTGTTCAAAAAGAAATTTATGTCGTTCAGCAACGGCACGGGAATATTCTCTGGGACAATCGGCTCAAGGGTGTCCATAGCGTACGTCAATGATAGGATCAGTCGATGCGAATTCACGGCGGATGACGCTTCTACTCGGCCGCTGATTGTGCTTACTCCGTTGACAATAGAGCCGTCTTGCAAAATCAACAGTCCGTTGGGTGAAACAGTGACATTGTTGACATATGAACCGGCTTGAGCTTCCATTTTTCCTTCGTATTCGACCAGTGCGTAATTGGATTTTGCACCCGATTCCAAAAGGAATTCACCTTCATTCTGTACGGTGCTGACATTGGCAACCGCGCCGCTGCGGGCGATCTGACGACCGCTGCGTTGGATGGTGGTGTAGCTGGCGATTCCACCGCTTTGAACATCTTGTATCGTGCCGGGTGAGACGGTACATTGAAATGCGTTGTATCCGTTAGCCACATCCTGCCGGGAACTGATATTGTAGTTGTAAGAGTTGTTGGCAGTGGAGTTTATCAATATGCCGTCCGTAACTTTAGCGCGGACATTGGCGTTAAAATCGTATCCGACCGAGTTGCTGTCTTCCATGAGAACATCGATGGCTTCGCCGCCGCTGTCCACATTTATTTTAGCATCTTTCCAAACTTTTACATTGGAGGTTTTTCCGCCGTTTGCCACGAGAATTTTGCCTGAGTGTGCTTCTGCAACATCGACTTCCCCGGCGATGGCAAGCTCTCCGCCGTATTGCCCTGAGACAGCTTCAAGTGCGATGTGTTCGGCGATAGCTCCGAGTTCGACGAGGACTCTGCCGTCGGGGTAAATGTAGATATACTCCCCGGTGTCGCCGCTTTGGAGCGTAAGAATTTGCGCTACCGCTCCCGGAGTGTTTCCGATCTTCAAATCCTTGTACTGAGCCATATGATCCTCCCAAAGCAAAAGTTAAGAGCTTATCAACTAATAAACGAAAACGCTCTGACTTGCCTCGATTAGCCATTCACTTGTCGAAAAAAATCGTAGATATTTCTTCCAATATCCCCGATTTTTTTCAACTGCGCGACTGGTTGCCCGGTGCTTCGTCATAACATTTCCATTTATTAGTTGATAAGCTCTAAGTATACGATAGTACCCAATATATATCAAAAAAAACTTAAATCAATAGAGGAAACCCTTATTTCCAAAAGTCATCAGAAATATTCTCATAATGTCGTAAGTCTATGCTTGTAGTAGTTTCGCTTATCGATGGGAATTCTGTTTGCATCTCTTCCGCTAATACGGTTACGAGAGATGTTCCAAGTGAATTAGAGTATTTTCCCCTTAGTGCCTTGTCATACCAATCGATTAAATTTTCTTCGGTTATAATGCTTTGAATTCTGGATTTCCAGCCAATTTGGTTAAGCACAGAAACGAGCAATTTTTTTTCGACATTTTTGCAAACGATAATAATTCGATCGGCGGAGACACTATCAACAATACTGGATGCCAACTCTTCATCTAAAGTTAAATGCTTGATTTGAATCGCAGGACCCCAATTGGAATACATGTCAAGTCCACGATCTGCGGCATTAGTAACTCCGACACGAAATACTCGAGCATTTTGGACTGCTTGAGGGTTGGATAAATCAATTTGCATGACATTTTTTGTAAAGTCACTAAACTCTTGTAATAATCCTTTTTTATTTGAGTTCATTGAAATTGTTATCTTTAGTTCTAACGCATCAATTATAGTTACAAAAAGAGCATAAACGATTATCTCATAGACTTTATCCAAGCTTCTTTTTAAACCAGCTTCACGCCAAAAATAATCGATAACATCTTTTACCTGAAATCGACATGGAGTTGTTGTTAAGCAATAATTCAGTATATCTTGTAGTTGGGAATGTTTTTTGCCAAATAGGCGATAAATATACGCTTCTACTGCCCCATTAGTTCGTTCATTTTCTTTTCCCAACTCCACAAGTACTTTAGGAGGAATTGCGTTGTCATCAAAGAGATTGTCTTGAAATTTACACGATGAAGTGCAAACACTGCCTAAAAGCTGAAGACTAACTTCGTCTCGCCAGTGCTTGCTTGTTTTTCGATATGTATCAAGATTATCTAATTGGATTTTGTGTTCAGTCCGATAGTGATACAAAATTTCAGCAATTTGGATTGGTTTATAAAAATGAATACGAGATTTATGGATAATTTTATCCAACGCTTCTTTGGCTTGCTCTTTGTTCATTATCATAGTTCCTTGGCACTCAACATTGCTTTTATCATTTCTTGTGCAACCGCTTTTATAACCGGGACAGCCACACTATTCCCTGTTTGATGTTTGATTTTTCCGTAGCCGACAACTATTTTAAACGAATCGGGAAATCCTTGTATTCGTAACATTTCTCGCTCAGAAGGACGTCTTTCATCATTTATTAACAAGTAATTTGCGGATGCTCCGGCACGTAATGCACATGAATAATTATGTGGCGTAATCGAACCGGCAACATTTTCGTGTGAGATGTATGGTTTAGGGAAATCGCTACATTTGAGTCGTGCCAAGCGACTATTACGAATTTCGGGTTTCACAAATAATTTTGTTGAAATTGCTTCTGTTGGGTCAAGAATTTCGCTGATTGTCGCACGTTTTGAAACAGGCAATGGCGCGGGAAACTCAAATGGAACATCATTGCGAAATCCGACAATAATTATTCTCTCACGTTTTTGAGGAACTCCATAATCAAGTGCGTTCAGCACTTTGTGAGAAATATGATAACCTGCGTTTGTCAAATGTTCCGTAATAATGCGAAATGTTCTACCTTTATCATGTGTAGTTAAATTTCTGACATTTTCCAGCATGAATGCTTTAGGTTTTTTGGCTTTTAGTATTTCTTCAATGTTAAAGAACAGCGTGCCTTGTGTTTCGTGTTGAAAACCTTTTTTTGCACCGATGATGGAAAAGGGTTGACATGGAAATCCTCCGAGAAGTATGTCAAAATCTGGAATATCAGCAGGAGAAATTTTTGTTATATCTCCATGTGGTTTCTCGCCGAAATTTGCCTCGTATGTTTTAGCCGCATCGGCGTCCCATTCAGATGAAAAGACACATTTGCCACCAACCGATTCAAACCCCAATCGTATTCCTCCAATTCCGGCAAATAAATCAATAAAGCGAAAATTGGCTTGAGGAGTTGGTTCTTGAGGTAAATAATCAAATAGACTTCCTGTCATATCCACGTTTGGCGGGGTATGTTTGCTTGAGGCGCATTTTTCGCCATGTGTGCCTTGTTCTTTTTCGGATACGGTTTTGGGGTCATCAACAAATTCTACAATATCGGCGATAGGGCATTGCAACGCATCGCAAATTTTGCATAAGATTTCCGTGGAAACATCTTCGTTTCTCTCTAATTTTGAGACTGATCTTACGCTAATGTTTGCTATTCGCCGTAGCGCAGCATCATCAATATTCATAGAAGCAAGCTTGCTCCATAATTTCCTGTAAAGGATTTTCATTAGGACTCCATATTCATCAATTGCCGAAGTACAATAGCATAGCACCTTGCAGTACTTTTGTCAAGCTTAATTCGTGAAGTTCGACAAGAATCATTCATAATATAGAAAATTATTTTACGCCAATTCAACATCGCATTTTGAATTAAGGCTAAAAAAAGCGCGGCAAAGCGTGATACTTTGTCGCGTAATATATGCAGATAGTCTAAATACCGCTCAGCCGAATCGGCCGAGCGGTATTTTTAGAGGTACTCTTATGAATTAGTAGCCTTGGGCGATCATTGCTTCCGCAACTTTGCGGAACCCGGCGATGTTGGCACCGAGGACATAGTTGTCTTTGTCCTTGAACTCGGTGGCGGCTGCCCGGGCGGCCGCATGAATGTTCTTCATGATGTCGTGCAATTTAACATCGACCTCATAACTGCTCCAGCTCATACGCATAGAGTTCTGGCTCATCTCCAGACCGCTGGTGGCGACCCCGCCGGCGTTGGCGGCCTTGCCCGGTCCGAACAGAACCTTGCTGGCGTGGAAGAGTTCCACCGCCTCGGGAGTGGATGGCATGTTGGCGCCTTCGGAGACGCAGACGCAACCGTTTTTGACCAGAACTTTGGCATCGGCGATGCTAAGCTCATTTTGAGTGGCGCAGGGCAACGCGATGTCGCAGGCGGCAAGTTGCCACGGGCGGGCGTTTTCATGATACTTGGCACTTTTGAATTTCGCGGCATACTCTTTAATACGACCGCGGCGATTGTTCTTGAGATCCATGATCCAGGCGAGCTTTTCTTCATCAATGCCGTCTTTATCGATGATCGTGCCGGCGGAGTCTGACATGGAGATAACCTTGGCTCCGAGCT
>JAISIP010000008.1 GCA_031261965.1 Victivallales bacterium
GCCATAACCCCGAAGTATCCCGGCATGAAGTGCCCTTCCGAAAAATTCGGCAACGGGTAAGTCCCCCGCATAAATTCGCCGCCAAAAGTGTTCCATGCGGTTTGGGCGTAAACCCCCCAGTCGAGCATGGAAAAATACATGCGATTATAGGCGTATGTCGAGGTAAAAATCCCCAAGGCGATCAGCAGTAGACCGAGCAATAGCCCGTACGTGGGCAAATGCCTGAGATATTTTTGCGCGGTTGCACCGTCAAACGCTCCTATCAACGCCGCCCGATAGGTTGACAGCCCGACACCGGCGATGTAGGCAATCAGCAAATTGACATTCGGCTCGCCCCAAAGGAATGGAATTGTCAATAAAAACGGAGCAAACACCTCAAGAATGGTTCGGGGGTGCAACTTGAGGAGCAACAGCTCAAAGAAGATAACCCCGCACAACAACGGAAGTTGCGACTGCGGCGATTCTTCGGATAAAACCGAAAAGTGGACGATGTCCACTGCCGACACGTCAAAAAATACCCGCGCCGAAACTACGCCGAGCAACGCCAAAAGCGCGATTGCTCCAACATGTAAAAGCGGATGGGTGCGATGACAAACAGACGGTGTTGCCGTTGTTTTGCGTTTCATTTACGCAACTCTTCTACCTGATCGATCAGCCGTTCGCGGACATGACCGAGCAGCTCCACAGCCAAAGCGATGCGGGGCCGCAATGAGTGTTGAAGAACGCCGATATTTTCGAGTGCGCCGACCAATTCGTTGAGATCGGCTATCGTTCGCTTGCCCAAGCTCAGTGCCAGTCCGCGAAAAGCTGCCGCATCGGTATCGATAAAATCCACCGCACGCGCCAGGAGTTTGCCAAAAGCACAGACGATTCCCAGCCCGTGCAACTTGAGGTCTTTGCGCAAAATCGCGGCGCAGCAGATGTTCCACTCGGTGGCGAGCCGATCGATCTCGTTGACTATGTCTGCACCGGGACGGCGGTGTAACAAATCGTCCGATTCATCAAAATTCTCATCGTCTTGGTCGTCGTTCAACCAAAAGCGAAGCGAATCGGCATCACCACCGGTCGGCACGAGATCGGGTTGCGAAAGCAATGAACTGAAAATCATCTCTTCTTCGCCCGGCAGGTCGAGACACCCCGGCAATTCCCGGAAGTAGCAACTAATCCGCCGCTCATCGCGTCGGATTTCCTGTTCCCATTGAAATTCGTTCCAGTTTTCGCTGTGGTTTTTATATTCAGCCATATTGCGCCTCCGTTATATCGGAGAAATCTTAACGGTTATGGTGTTCCGCCAAAGTTTGTACCGCGTCTTGGTCGGGGCTTTCCCCCCATAACCCCTCAAGGTTGTAACGATCGCGAGTTTCCGGGGTCATAATGTGTACGATCACCGTGCCAAAATCGACCAGCACCCAACCGCTGGAGCTTTCGCCGGACTCCGAAAGTGGACGAAGTGTGAATTTTTCGCGAACTTCACGCTCAAGAAAACCGGTCAACGCTCTTAATTGCGGCTCGGAATTAGCAGTGGCAATCACGTAATAATCGGTTACGGACGAGCTATCGCCAACATGAATTTTTACGGTGTTTTCGGCGAGTTTCTCATCGACGCATTTTACGCAAAAATCGGCTAACTGATCCGGGTTAATTTTTTTTATGCTGGTCATTCTTTCTCCACAATATAACTGTATAACTGTTTTTCGCGGATGTACTCCCACACCCGCGGGGTGATCCCACTATTAATATGCCCCGTTTTTCGCCATTTTGCCACATTGTTTCTGATTTTGGTCGAAGATATTTCAAAAAAATTTCCGAAAAGTACGCCATTGAGCAATTTTTCGATTTGGCGAGCCGTCCAAAATTTTGAGAGTTCCGCGGCGTTGACCTGCTCGTCCGGACGCGGCCAAGTCAAAATTTCGTAGTGTTCCGCCAATTCCTGAGCGTGTCCCCACGTATGCAGCTGACGCAAGCTGTCGGAGCCGATCAGCAGCTGCAAGCGTTCGTCGGGGCGTTCCTTTTCAAGCTCCGAAAGCACATCGTAAGTGTAAGATGGGCAACGCGCCAAGCGTGATTCAATGTCGCAAGCTTCAAGCCCCGGATGCCCTTTTATAAGAAGCTTTACCATCGATAGTCGATCGGCAAAAGAGGCTTGCTTTTGATTTGGTTTGTGCGGCGGGTCGTAAGCCGGAGCGAACAAAACCCGGTCGGTTTTACCCGAAGCGAGCGTGGCAACAGCAAGCCCGAGATGTCCCTCGTGGGGCGGGTCGAAGCTGCCGCCGAAAAAAGCAGTTGCAATTTTAGCGATTTTTCTTTCCTCCGTTCTGTACCTACAATAATCTGTTTTCTCGGAAATTCAATGGCTTATGTTGCAAAAAAGATTGACGAAACCACAAAAACAGAGTATAGTTTGCAAGTGTACAGCTGAAAGGAATTGTTGTTATGCAGAAAATCAAACTTGCGGTGTTGCTTTTATTGACGGGAATTCTATCTCTGAGTTCCGGCTGTCGCTCCGATGTTTATTATCAAGACCGCGCCGTGCAGCGTGCACGCGAATATCTGCTAAAGCACTCCCCGGAACTGACCAGCGATCAGCTTTATTTTGTGAAATACAACCGGCCGTTGTTGCTTGCCGGGGATATTCTTCCGGCAACGTCCAAGAACGGGATGGCGACCAGTGAACTCAAGCAAATCTGCGTGTCTTGGCGGATTCCCGGGTGCGAAGAGGATTATCTAATCTACGGCGCATCCTCCGGCAGTATGCAGTTTTGGTATCCCAATCGGCTGATTCGCAAAAAGTTTCGCAAGTTCAGTTTGCCGATCGACTCTGCTATGGCGCAGGCGAGAATTTACTCGCAAAATTACCTCTACAACCAGCTTGGAGTGGCGGAGTTTAACCAAATTCGGTTCGATTTCCCTTACGTGATAGAAAGCAAATTTACCCCGATTTTTGACCCGGCGGGAACGCTTAAGCCCGAAGAAATCGCCGCTCTTAAAGCCGCGTTGGAGACGAAAACGCAACTTTCGCTGGTCTGGAAAATCAACGACTCCGGCGATTGCGCGGTTTTTTGCGGGTACAGCCAAGGAGATCTTTCCGGCTGGACGATCAATTTCGGTGGAAAAATGCGGCAGTCCGAAGTCGATGCCGCGACCGTGCGGATGCTAAAGACTCCGGACGACGCGCAAACCCCGATCGAGTTACCCAAGGCGAAAGAGAGCGATTTTTAATGTACAGCATGACCGGTTTTGGCAAAGGCTCGGCGGAATTTAATGGAATTAGCCTGTCGGCAGAGATTTCGAGCGTGAACCGCAAGCAGTTGGAACTGCGAATTTCCGCCCCCGCCGAATTTTCCCCATTTGAACCATTGGCGCGTAAACTTGTCGGCGAGGCGGTCAGTCGCGGTGCGGTTCAATTGCGAATAAACTGTGTTTCCAACACCGGCTTGGCGGCGCAAAATTCAATCAACACCGATCTGTTAAGTTCTCTGATTAAGGCGGCACAGTCAATTCGCCGTGCGTCGGGGCTGGATGAAAATGTAAATGTGGAAGAGCTTATGCTGATTCCCGGCGTGGTCTCCTCTTCTTCGATAGACACTGACTCTTCGGGTGCTAAAGAAGCGTACGAAAAGGCGATTAAAATCGCGCTTGCCGAATACCAGAATATGCGAAAAAACGAGGGTGACGCACTCAAGCGCGATTTGGAGGCGCGGGAATCGCTTCTGGAATCGCTCGTCGCCGAAATTGAGCCGTTGACCGCAAAAATCAATGAAGGAATCAAGGCGCGGCTTTTGGACAAACTCGCGGCGGAAAAAATTCCGATTTTGCCGGACGATGAACGGTTGCTCAAAGAGGTGCTTTTTTACGCAGATAAGTCTGATGTCACCGAGGAGATCACCCGGTTGCACAGCCATTTTGAGCAATTTCGCCGTTTTTTGGGTGAGCAAAAGCCGGTTGGGCGCAACCTTGATTTTCTTATGCAGGAGTTGTTCCGGGAGATCACCACGCTCGGGAACAAGGCGAATTCCCCGACGATTTCCCCTCTGGTGGTGGCGTTTAAGAGCGAATCGGAAAAATTGCGCGAACAGATTCAAAACGTGGAATAGGAGGAACGATGCAACCTTCAAAATACGATTTTAACAATATGGAAGGCGAACCGGCGATTCGACTCGCGGAAATTGTCGATCGCCTCGGCGAAACCTATAAGGACGGATTTGGCGTGAACCACCTCGACGGGGTGAACTTACCGCGCCGGGCGGAGATTGTCGCGATCACCGAAAATTTGCTTGAAGTGATTTTTCCGGGGTTCGACGGGAGATGTCAGGGGCATAAGGAGATGATTGCACATGACATCGGCGAGTTGCTCAAAGAGATATATTCGACTTTGTTCGATCAGATGTGCCGGGCGATCCGCTACAATCGCAAAGGGGTTTCCTGCACCGAATGCGGTACAAATGAAGCGGTGTTCGCGTTACTTGATGCTTTGCCGCAGATTCGGGAAAGTGCCAAGGCAGATGTCGAAGCCGCCTATGCCGGCGACCCGGCGGCGACTTCGTATGATGAAATTATTTTGAGTTATCCGGGGATTAAGGCAATTACGATTCAGCGCATGGCGCATGTGCTTTATCACCAAAAGATTCCGTTTATTCCGCGCATGATGACCGAACACGCGCATAGCCAAACCGGCATTGATATTCACCCCGGTGCTCATTTGGGAAAAGGGATTTTTATCGACCACGGCACCGGTGTGGTGGTCGGCGAAACCGCAGTGTTGGGCGACAACGTCAGAATCTATCAGGGCGTGACGCTCGGCGCGGGGAATTTCCCCAAAGACGCATGCGGTATGTTGATTAAAGGCAACAAACGCCACCCGACGATCGGGAACAATGTGACGATCTATTCAGGCGCGTCGGTGTTAGGCGACATCACTATCGGAGACAACTCGGTAATCGGCGGCAACGTCTGGTTGACCGAGAGTTTGCCGCCCGGGACTAAGATCACCTCCCGTCCGCCGGAAAATCGACTGAGATTCGCAAACGATAATCCGGGCAAAAAATGAATCCGATAGTGGAAAACTATCGTGCGGTACGCCAAAGACTCGACGCTGCCGCACTTGAGGCTAACCGCGACCCGGCGGAAATTGAACTTCTGGCGGTGAGCAAGACTTTTCCGATTGAAGCGATTCAAACACTTTATGAGTTTGGAGTTCGTGCTTTCGGCGAAAGCCGGATTCCCGAACTTGAAGCGAAAAAAATGGTGCTGCCCGATGATATTACCTGGCATTTTATCGGGCAACTTCAGGCGAACAAGGCACGCAAAGCAATTAAGCTTGCCGGGGTGATTCATTCGGTGGACTCAGAAGCGTTGCTGGAACGGCTCGATCGGATCGCCGGAGAAGAAGGAAAAAAGCCGCGTATTTTGCTTGAGGTCAATGTTTCCGGCGAACAAAGCAAGACGGGATTTCCGTTGTCGCTGGTGGAAAACGCCGCACGCCGGGCATTGAGGTGTGAAAATCTCGACTTTGCCGGGTTTATGACCATGGCTCCTGCCGAAGCCGAACCGATAAAAATCGCCGCTATTTTTGAAGCGTTGTCATTGAGCCGCGACGAGCTTGAGCGTAAACTTGAATGCAAATTGCCGATATTGTCAATGGGGATGAGTGGTGATTTTGAAATTGCCGCACGTCACGGTTCGACATTGGTCAGAGTCGGCACGCAAATTTTCGGGGTACGACCCAAAATGGTGAGATAGATGTGCAAAGTTTTAGTAATCGGTGCCGGAGCGGTAGGTGTTTATTTTTCGGGACGATTGGCGCAAGCGGGAGCTGAAGTCTCGGTGGTGGCACGCAGTGATTACGAGGCGGCGTCACAAAAGGGTTATGAGATTAAGAGCATTGCCGGAGATTTTCATTTTATTCCTAAAAATGTCTTAAAGAGTGCGGCTGACTATGAAAACGAAGCGGATTTTGTGATTCTTTCGTCCAAGGTTTTGCCGGGGGCTGACTCGGTGGAATTGTTGCGTCCGGCGATACACTCCTCCAAAAGCACGATTGTTTTGATACAAAACGGGATAGATATAGAAAAAAACGTCGCTTCGGCGTTTTCCGATAACGAGCTAATCAGTGCGATTGCGTATATCGGCGTGTCACGTCCGCAAAAAGCCGTGGTGTTACATCAGGGCGGCGGAACGCTGAAATTGGGTCGTTATCCGACGGGAGTCGGCGAATCGGCGCGATATTTGGCAAGCTTATTTGCCAAAGCGAAAGTAGAATGCGAACTTTGCGAAGATGTCATATTCACCCGCTGGAACAAGTTACTTTGGAATTTGCCGTTTAATTCGGTTTCGGTTTTGGCGGGGGGCGCTACAACCAAAGATATGACGCGAAGCGATGAACTTGAAGAGTTATGCCGGACGCTTATGGACGAAGTTATCGCCGTGGCGAACGCCTGTGGCGTGGCACTGACTCAGGAACACGCCGAAGCCCAGATGGAGTATACCCGAAACTTTCCGGCATACAAAAGCAGTATGTTGCAGGATTTTGAGGCGGGGCGCGAGCTTGAAGTCGAGGCGATCCTGGGCAATACCTTGCGTCTTGCAGCTGAACACGATATTTATGTTCCGCATATGGCGACTTGCTATGCTCTGCTTAAAGGCTACCACAACCCAGTTTTTAGAGGTAGCCCAAAAGCCTGAATCGCCAAAAGTGAGCGGGGGAATTACCGTACAATGCGGTCCGTACGACGGACGGATAAATGCGGAATGCGGAATTTTTAAGTGGTTAGTGATTAGTGGGTAGTGGGCGGTGTAGGGGCGACCGTCTCGGTCGCCCATTTCCATATAACAACCGAAAAACACGCAAAAAAATACCCGCATAATTTACCCATCAAAAAAGTCCGCGTCAAATACACTATAGACAAAAAAAGAAGAATAACCGGTATGTATACGGAATATGACAAAGACGGGAACAAAGTGCTTGAATTCCCAATGAAGGATGGAAAAGGCACCGGATACGGTCGGGTGGTTGAAAACGGAAAAGTTAAAACGAACATCGCTTTCTTTACAAATAGTTTTGGTGATCTCATTGCTCTGGATATGAATAAAGCTGATCCAGAATCCAAAGAATATGTTATAAAAAACCTCGGTCATGCCCCCAGGGGAAGCACCCGCCTCGAGAAAAAAAATAGAAGGATAGTAGCATAGTGTAATGCCCACCCTTTGTCAAGAGTGGCTTTGTGTAGCCTAAGCAGTACGATGCTCCGTGCAGTCTACAGGTCTTTGCCCAAATCGACTATCCCGGAAGAGACTTTGGGTGCTGCTGTAGTTTCAGAGGCATTGTCCGAGAGTAGCTCGTCCACCTTGACCAACCCGATGTTCGGGTCGGTAAAGTCCACCCCGGCACGGGCGGTGTCGCCGCCGATTAAACTGACAATACCCGTATCCGGGTTGCGTGACAGCATAGGGATAGTCCCGGAGGTCTTGCGATATTCGTTGGCGATAGGTTTGCCGTCGATGGAGAAGGCGAGATATTGAAACACCTTGGGAGACAGCGGCATGAGTAAGTGAATCCGACTGAGCATATCCACTTGAACCATATACGGTTCATGACCGATGGCTTTGCCGATTCTAATGACCGCGTAGGTTTTTTTGCTGTCGGCAATGACCAGATAATACGCCTTGGTCGATCCGTCGGTGACGGTGCGAATGCTGTACGTGCGGTCGATGGAGACGGTGTTGGCTTCTTGCTCCGGGTTCAACTCCGGGACTCCGACGGTCTGTTTCCAAACGGTCACGCCGGGTTCAACAAAGAATTTCAGATCTTTAGTTTTGTATTCATGCGGGAGCAACGAGTGCGACACATAGGCGTGTACCCGGTAAACCCCGGTGCGTTCAAGCGAATAATAATGGTTGATCGGCACAATCAATCGTTTGATCTGCCCGGGAGAAAGCACCAATCCGCGTACCGAAAGCTCCATCCCCGGTCGTTTCGGCATGATATTCCCGCGCTGATCGGTCACTTCAAAAAGCAAATATCCTTGCAATTGGGGGTGTTTGCCAAAGAGCAACGGGCGGGCGGTGTCGTTTTTTAGTGTCACGCACGCATAAATCGGTTCGTGCTGAATATACATGGAGCGATTCAGCATAAGTTCCATCCCGATTTGCGCCGAAACGGTCACAGTTGCGCAAACCGTCAAAAAAAACAGTCCGATAGATTTCAACATGGCAATTATCCTCCTATAGAGTTTGAGTGACGTCGTTGGCGATTTGAGTGCTGTCGAGTTTGTGGCATTCAACCACCGAAAGCGGGCAGTTGCGTTTCAGGCAACCGAGACATTTGACCGGGTTTCGGTAGATATGATGAAAACCTCCGAAAGGACCGGTTTTATCCGGGTCGGTCGGACCGAAAAAGCCGAATACCGGCTTTTGCAACGCCGCCGCCACATGCATGGGTCCGGAATCGTTACTGATGACGACCCGCGCCTTGCGAAGTAGCTCCGCCATAACTCCCAGCGATGTTTTGCCGGAGAGGTCGAGCAGGGGGATTCCGCTGCCGGCGATTTCACAAATGGTCTTTGCAACGGAAGAATCCGACTTAGCCCCGACGATGACGAACACGCACTGGGGTTGTTGGGCGTGAATTTTGCCAATCACATCGGCAAACAGCCTGGGGGGGAAACATTTGCTCGGCCAGCGGCTACCGGGTAACAGTGCGATCAATTCCTCCGGCATCGGGTCGATAAGGGTCTGGAGTTTTGCGATATTTTCCCGATCTTGCGGTAAATTCAATTTTGGCACGGCATCATGGGAAGATAGGAAAGCGTTGACCAAATTTACGTTGCGTTCGACCGCATGTCCGGCAGGAACGTTGAATTTGAGATTATATCCCAGTGTCGCCAGTGCTTCGCGGGGGTGGGCAAACCCGATTACTGGGCATCCCTTGGCTATCTTGGCGAAAATCGCGCTGCGGATCAACCCCTGAAAGTCGATAATCAGATCGTAACGCCGTTGTCTAAGCTCCCGGACAAGGTGCAAAAACTTCGGTGCAAAAGTGGTCAATTTGCTGAGGTGTTTACGGTCGAAAAGAATCTTGTGTGCCACCGGGAATGGACTGAAGTCGAGAATATCGGCGAATGCCGGGTGTACTAAAAAGTCCAATTCCGCATCGGGAAATTTTTGGCGGAGCAACTCCAACGCGGGGAAGACGTGAACGATGTCCCCCAAACTGCTCGGCTTAACCACCAGAATTCGTTGAATTTTATTTTTCACTTGCGGCATTGGCGTACGGCGAGGGTCAACTGCCCATGGCAAGGCGGGTGGCGAGACGTTCGGGCAATCCGGCATCCATGATTTTTTGCTGCTGGCTGGCAATATCGTAGGGGATACGATAGCGCGTGACATAGCGGGTGATGGTATCTAAAACCGCAAAACTCGCCCGCGGATCGCGGTTACGCGGTTGCCCGATGCTGCCGATATTGAAAAGATATTTATAGCCGACTTTGACTTCCACCGGCAACTCGTCGGCGGAGGCGAAATTGAAATTTTCCTCTTCGAGCTCGGGGTTGTAATTCCATTCCTGAATCTCTTCTAAGTTGCTGGCAATCGGTTTTTTGCAGAATGCCACCGGCACATGGGAGTGACCGCAAAAGCACAACGAGGTAAATTGATAATGAAAATTATCCGCCGCATGATGTGCGTCAAATATGTAACCCCAGTTTTCCGGGGAATCCAGCGTGGCGTGAACCAGCGTGGCGTTGCACTGCTGCATGGTGGCGCGGAATGGCGCGCTACCGATCCAGGCACGCTCGGAGTCGTCAAGTCGTTCCCGTGTCCAGGTCACGGCTTTTTTTGCGTGGGGGTTGAAGCCGGAGACTTCGATGTCGCCGTTGGCGATATACTCATCGTGGTTGCCGCGAACCCGCGCCACACAGTTCAGCGCATAAATTGCCCGAACACATAGTTGCGGATCGGCGTTGTAGCCGACAATATCGCCGAGCGAAACATAATGGTCGATCTCAAGCTCCTTGCACTTCTCAAGCACAACTTTTAACGCGTCATAGTTGGCGTGTATGTCGCTTATGATTGCATATTTTGCCATCTTTCCCACATCTCCGGGCTGTTGTCGGCACGCGATAAATTTGAGTTTTCGTGTACCGTTCCAACGTCGGAACTCCGACTTTTGGAATACCATATAAAAAATTTAAAATACATCAAGAAGCACGCCGACTGCTGTAAGCCGGATTCTGTCCCTCGTCATGCGACGAATGGGCAATCATCTGTCTGTGCGACCAGAACCCGGGGTTCATAACGTCGCGAGCCACGACTCACCCTCTATTTGGTCTTGCTGCGGGAGGGGTTTACCATGCGACGCCGCTTTCGCTTGACGCGCCCGGTGGGCTTTTACCCCACCTTTTCACCCTTACCTGAAAATAAATTCAGGCGGTATACTTTCTGTTGCACTGGCCTTCCCGCGGCGTATTGTCCGCGGTATCCTTCTTTTCAAAAGGACTCCCCGCTCTATGCAGTCCGGACTTTCCTCGACCGTTTGACCCGTTGCCGGGGCATTCGACCGCGACTGCCCACAATCGACGTACATACGACAATATAATCATATTTCGCGAATATACAAGCGTGGTTCGGTGTTTTTTATCATATAGAGACGATAAAATCATAACAAAAGATAATTTTCAAGTATCGGGACAACAAAAAGCCCCAGCTTATTTGTAATGCCGCCCTTGACGGAGGGCATAACATTACTTATCGGATTTTTTCTCCCGTACAAGAAAGTTTGCGCGTAAAACCAAGGAAATTTTTATTTGGCTCTTTTACGTTGAACAAAACTCGCTCGGCAAAGTAATTCTTATGTCTCTGAAGCGTAATTCATATGGATTTTTGCGCATGTAAAAACGCGAGAGATCATCCATTCTTGCAATTTTTCGATCTAATTGGCTTGCCAATTTTTCTGCTTGAACATAAAGATTTCTAATTCCTTGCGGATATAAATCGTTAATTTCTTTTTCTGAGTCTTTCAAACCGAAAAAAAACTGCTCCAAACGTTCCATCATGAGACATCCCGCAAAAGGGGACAAGACCGGATTTTACCCCGCAGTCCAACAAACGCAAAGCCATATTTTCATCGGGAGGAATGACAATAATCAAAACTTTTGCAACAGTTGGAGTGAATGTATTTTCCTCTGCCCGGTAACTGCTGAAACCACGCGTTCCAAAGTTGACTGAATAAATTTCCTCAGACGCTTGCGGAAAATCATTTTTGACTTTTTCTGAAAAAGCCTTATGTTTTTTATCAAAATTTTCCTTTGCCAAGATCATGCTTTCCCCTGTCCCCTCCAAAAGGAAAACAACATAACACTCTGTTGCCTGGACAAATTTCGATACTTCAACTTCCGCGCTAATGGTCGATAACTTTTCCTCAGTGCTTTCGCCGGCGAATACAGATATACTATAGAAACATGTAAATGAGAATAAAATTATTTTTTTTCATGATGGTTAATTTTCTGATCACACTTATCTTATCCAATTTTTCCGTTTTGAAAGGTATTCTACACCATTAAATTCATTTAGTCAAGCACCGAATCCGATTCAGAAGCGAAAATTTGAAGAAATAATCATGCCCAAAAGGTCGTTTTGCAATTAGCTCAGGCGACAAGCATTAGGTCACCTAAAAGGATAACTCTTCAGGCTCACCTTGAGTTAAAATTAGGCTGCCTCTAAAAACTGGGTTGAGGCAAAAATTGGCAGATTCGCAATTCGGAGGTGCGGTTTTTCGCATACAAAAAGCTGATTGCAAGTTTCAATCAAGTTTCCCGTTTTTTATAGGTAGTATCAGGTTGAATTTGAGATGTCAAGAGAGTATATTTCAAGTATGAACGAAACCAAAAAACTTGATTACTCGAAATATCGGAATACCCCGACGGCGGGCAAAAATATCCTTTTGATCGTCGGCGCGGTGGCGGCGGCGGTACGGATTTTGCTTTTTGCCGCTTATCTCGACTCGCCGTTGCGGTATTTCCATCTTGTCCCGGGGTTGGATATGCAATCGTTGTTGCGTTATGGGCAATGGGGCGAGAATGGGGTTCAGCCGGTATTCACACTTCACCGCACGCTGGTGGCTATAGTCTACTATCTCAACGGCGGAATGCATTCGGTGCTTGCTTTGAGCGTTATCCAGCTTGCCGGAGGGGTCGCTACGGCAATGTTGAGTGCCTATGCAGCACTTCACTTATGGGGAAATCGGCGTTTGGCGTTGCTCACCGGGTTGATCGCGGCATTGTACGCTCCGGCGGCGATGTATGAGTTAACCATGTTGCAGGAATCGCTGCTTTTGCTGGCGTTTTCCGCCAGTTTCGCCGGATTGTTGTGGGCGCATAAACACCGGTTTGCCTGTCAATACGGTTTAATTCTCGGCGTTTTGCTCGGACTTGCCTCGATCGGGAGGCCGACCGCGCTTTTGTGGGTGATTCTGGCGATAGTTTGGAGTGCATGGGTTATTTTTCGCCGCCAAAAGCAGCAAGTTTTTCGCGTGTTTTGGATTGTCGGCGGGGTAATTGCTGTCTATTTGTCGGTCTCGGTGCTGAATTATCGTTACAACGATAGACTAAGTCCATTCTTCAGTGTATTGGATTACTCCGCCTCGGTTAATAAATTAGATGAGAATCAAGCGAAAAATCCTGCCTTGGTTTCCGCCCCGATTCAGTTATTTAAAATCGGGCTGAAAGCCGTTGAGCGACTGCCCAAGGTTTTTCTTGCCCACGAGATTCCAGATAATCTGAATTACTATTTTATTCGCGATAATTTTCCTGAATTGAAGTTGATGATCGGCCCCGGGCTACTGATTCCATTTGCTCTTGCCGGGTTGGCTCTGATCTTGATAAGTGGGCGATTTTTGCGGCGCGACGGGGTGATCTGTATTGCGATATTTGCGCTGTCTTTGCCGATTTGCGCCAACTACCCGATGGGGCGTTATCGGTTGATTTTGCTGCTGCCGTTTACCTTGGCGGCGGTGGAAACGGCGCGGATAGCTCTGCAAAAACCGCGCAAACTGTATTTGCCTTTGTCGCTGGTGCTATTGTTGGGGGCGTTTCTTGTGAATCCTTTTACACGGGCGAAATTTTACCGTTCCTCGGACTTCGTTACCTGGGCACTTGCGCTTGAGTCGCAAGCCGGCGGCAAAATGACCCCGGAATCGATTTCCGCGTTGCTTGAAGCTTATCAGGGTAGCAATAACGAAAAGGTGGCGATGAATCTCTTAATTCGCTTGATCACGCTTGGGAAATTCAGTGAAGCGCAAGGTTTGATCAATGATGCGCTTGAACGGAATATCGGCAATCCGTCACTGCTGCACTACTACTCCGCCTTGTTGCATCTGGAAGCACGCGATCTAAAAGGGACGCAAATTGAGCTGTCGAAATGTGACCCCGCCGCGTTAGGGGAATTTACCATAAAATTTTACTTTTTGCAGGGCGAAGTCGCCCGTATTTCGGGGCGAAAAACCGAGGCGGCAAGGTTGTATCAAAAAGCGCTTAACGAGCCGGATGCTTTTGGCTTTCGCCCCCAAATCGAGCGGGCGTTGTCGCAACTTCAAGAGTCGCACTCCACCCGAAACAGCGTGAAGACAAAACCAACGACAGTTGCGCCAAGTAAATAGTGCATAGAGGTGCTTTAGAGGCAATTTCAAATATTATCGAAGAGTAAAGGCTACCTCTTAGAGCTTATCAACTAATAAACGAAAACGCTCTGATTTGCCTCGATTAGCCATTCACTTGTCGAAAAAAACAGCGTGAAAGCGTTCAGCCCGGCTTCCTTTCTAAACCCCTCGAATTCGAGGGGTTTGAATCCGGGATTGTAAAGTCGCTCCCAGATGCCGAGAAACTCCACGGTGTTTCTGTTGCGCATCCAGTTGGCGACCACGGTATTAGGCTCTTCGCTGTTTTTATAGCGCGCGATATCGGTGAGGCTAATGAAATCATCCTCGTCGCCTACCGACAGCACGGTGATTTCCGTGCCTTGCGCGTTGATTTTTCCTTTAAACGGTTTGTCCGCCATGATTGAATTCCTCAGTATTTTACGCAATCTCGAAAGAGAATGTCATGATCGTTTCAGTTTCTATTTCGCCGGTTCGGCTTATTTCCTCATAGTGCATTGTAAAACCCTAAAAGTACTCATCGCCTTGATGTCATTCACTTTTGCTCTCCGGCTTGAGAATGACCCAATGCCCGTTCTTTGCCGCGCCGACCCGGTCTAATAAATGATATTCCGTGCGGAGACGGTTGATGTAAACCCGAATGGTTTCCCGTGCTTTGCCCAATTTTTCCGCCAGTTGCTCGTAGGTTATTTGCGGATTCTCCGATATGCTCTCCAATACCTGTTTTAGGTTTACAGGCAGATTTACAGGCAGATTTACAGGCAGAATATCGGTATTTATCGGATTTTTTCGATACAGATTGATTCGCAAAAATCCGTCCGCGTCAATAAATTCAGGGTCACGCAGCCCATAATTCCGACACTCCCTGATGATGCGGGGAATGCCGCTGCCCCAACCTTCAATGAGACTCATATAGGCAAATGCTTTGGCGATGGTCTTGTTCCGGGGTATGGAGTACCCTTCCTTCAGTCGTTCGATAGTCAGGTCACGGGAAAGCATTCCCGGTGAAGTGATTTCCAAGCGGTCATCGTACAACGCGACTTGAATACGCGATGGACGCAGATATGAACGGTGGCAGACGGCGTTTACAATCAGTTCACGGATGACGCTCAAAGGGAATTCATAGACGTCTTGACGCTGAACCCCCTCTATGTTCGCTCCGAGTCGAATCATCCGCAGAACAAAATCATAGGCGTCGTCAATCTGCTTGAACAATGCTCCATCGTATTCCTGTCGATTCACAAAAACGGCACGATCCCGTCCCTTGAATACTCCGCATTGGATTTCCGCAAGAATTTCCGGCGTCGGCAGTCCGGCGAGGAGTTTGAAACCCAGCGTCGGAATCAGAGTGCCGTTCTGTTCGACCAGAAGTCCCCACATGCACAATTGATTTTTATTCAGTGGACGGATTTTTTCACGTCCCGCATCATTCAGACAATGGGAGACGGCATATTCCGTCATGGAACGGCAGAGTGCTTCGACATTTTCGTTGGAAACGGTTTCGTTCTTATAAACAACGCTGTCCAAACCGTGTCCAGAACCTTCAAGAATCAATTCCCGCAACATATACGGTTCAACCCGCCGGGTGGTGGCACCGGCGCGAAAATATGTTCCCTGCTGCATTCCCTGCGATTTTATGTAATACGGGCGTTGCATTCCGGCTTCGATCTCGACAACAATCAAAGTCTTGCCGTCAATTTCCCGAAACGAAACCGCGGGGACAATCTTCGGTTCGCAACTGTCGCAAATGGCATTGGTGACCGCATCCATATCCGTGAACAATCGTTCACGCGGAATCCCGACCACTTCACAGAGATCGTTCTTCACACCGAATACGATGCGTCCGCCGCTTCCGTTGGCGAAAGCGACGGCAGTCTTGGTGTATTTGATGCTTTGTTCCGGGAGGGACTCTTTGAATTCCAATGTCGCGGATTCGCCGCTTTTGATTTCAGCAAACGTCATCGACCACCTCGTTTCGCGAAATCCGCGCCATTCCCATTTTTGATTCTGGAATAGACTGGTTCATTGATGACGGACATATACTTGTATATGCCTGCAATCATTAATATTTGCTTAAATTTCGGTTCTTTCGCCGCAGCCATATTTGCTTCCGAATAATTTATGACACACTAATCCTTACTATAATATACCGCCAAGCGCGAACTATTCAATCTCAAGCGGGGCATGTATCGTAATTATTCCGAATCTTTTTCGACCTCGCTCCGCACCTGTTACGATTCATGGAACCGGCCGTGGATCAGCCACTTGCCGTCCGCTTGTCTCATTCCGATTGCGCCAGGCGGCAGATGTTCCATGACATAGCAATATACGGCGGATTCTGTTCCCGCGTCGCTCCCGAACATGATCCA
>JAISIP010000059.1 GCA_031261965.1 Victivallales bacterium
TTCGTTCGGCAAAAGCTCCGCCGCGCCGGACTCCGAAAGAACGCGGGCATTGTCGCTTTGATGATCTTCGGAGGCGTAAGGATACGGAATTAGTATCGACGCCTTGCCGAAACGCGCCAACTCCGCGACCGTACCGCCGCCGGAACGCGACACCACAAAATCCGCCGCTCCCAAAAAAAGTTCCATCTGATCGCTCGACTCCAGCAACAGCGTCGGGAATATAACATCACCATACGCCTTTTTCAACCCGCCAAGCTTGTTCGGTCCGGCAAGGTGCAACACCTGAAACTCCCGACGACTCTGAAGTTTTTGCAAAGCTTCCGGAATCATCGCATTGAAAATCGCCGCCCCCTGACTGCCTCCAAACACCAAAATCGTCGGCAAATCGGAATCAAGCTCTACCCCGAATTGCCGTTGCAAACCGTCGAGTGCTTCAGCACGTGAAATTCCCGCCGCTTTTTCCAACTCAGGTCGCAACGGCATTCCCGTAACTAAAACATCACAACGGCATTTATCCGCGTTGCATGGCAAAAACGCCGTCATCAGCAATTTGGCGCCGGAACTAAAAAATCGGTTCGCCTTGCCGATTCTGGCGTTACCATCATGCAAAAAAAGCGGAATATGTCGCAGATGCGCCGCCCAAATCGGCGGCATCGAGGCAAATGACCCCATCCCCAACAGTGCTTGCGGTCGAAAATTCCGCAACTGCTTGTACGACTCACACAACCCGCCGAACGCCCCTCCGGCAAATTCAAAGGCAGATTGAATTCCTTGCGGAGACGGCATTCGCGGCAACATCACCGCCGGAACGCCAAAGGATTCGGCGATCTCTTTTTGCCGCCGGGAATTTATACCGGAAAGTAGCAGCAACACTTCGCCGCCTTGACTGCGCAAGGCGCGTCCGACCGAAAGCCCGGGATAAAAATGTCCGCCGGTTCCCCCGCAAGTAATGGCAAGTCTTTCAAGCTTCATTAGACTCATTATTCCTCTTCATCCTTTCGATAATGGCGAAAAAATGGCAAAAATGCAAGTTTTGCACGAATTGAGTTCAAATATTGCGCGTTGTAATTCATATACGCATTGTCGAACGCTATGGAAACGAGTATCCCCACCGCGATCAAGCTCGCCATCATATTGCTGCCGCCGTAACTGATAAACGCCGCCGGCATACCCTTGGTCGGCACCGACCCGGTCACTACCGCCAGATTGATCGCCGCCTGAATCGAAATTCCCAACGTAAGCCCGCAACTTACGAGCATTCCGAGCCGCGAACGCGAATTCAAACTAATGCGCAACCCATACCAGGTAAAAGCGACATACAACGCTATTACAGCAAGCATACCGATCAACCCCAACTCCTCGCCCACAATCGAAAGTACAAAGTCGGTGTGTTGCTCCGGCAAATATTTCTGCTTGAGTCGGCTCTCCATAAACCCCACCCCGGTCCAGCCGCCGGAGCCAAACGCCAGAAGCGATGTCCACAGCTGGTAGCCGCTGCCTTCGCGCATCTCTTCCGGGCGTAAAAAGGTAGTGACTCTGCTCAATCGGTTCGCGTCAAATAAAACAACGTAAGTCGCCACCAACGCAGAGAAGAATACGGGAATCGCCAGATAAAACCAACGCAACCCGGCAATCCACGCGATCACCACCGTGACCGTCAAGACCAGTAAAGTAGTGCCAAAATCCCGCCCGATTAAAATAGCGCAGATCACCGCCCCCGAGATTCCAACCAACGGCAACAAACCGCGCTTACCGCGCAATTGGTTAAAGGTTCGGATATTGTCCGTACAATATTTCGCCACAAACAGTGTCACGGCTATCTTGGCGAATTCCGAAGGTTGAAGCGTCATCTCCAACCCCGGCAAACGAAACTTAATCCAACGATTTGCTCCGTTGATCGCCGGAAAACAAAACGCCGCAATCAACAACAGCAATAGCGACAACCCCATAAAAAATCCGCTCCACGACGCCAATTTTCGGTAGCCGATTATAAACGCCGCCGCTCCGCCGAAGCCACCCATTATCGCCCAGATAATCTGATTGCGAAAATATTTTAGCCCGTCGGTGTTGTAGCTTGCCGAATAAAGCATCGTCAACCCGAAAACCACGATCAGCGTGACAACCAGCAACAGTCCGTGCATCGCGCTCAACGACGCGGCACTCTCACGCGTGTCAAGTTCCACCGGAGTGGATGCTTCATCGTTGAGGAAGATGCTTTTCACTTTGTTCTCCGATTATTCCAGGCAGATTTCCGCGCCGCGGGCAATTTCCGTAATTTTATGTGCTTTAACATACATTGCGACATCTTCGGCATCAAAGGCGACAGATGGCGACAACTCGATTTTGGCATCCACCTTGCCCTCGGAAGTGCGTGGGATTTTTACCCCGGCAGCTTCCAGATATTTTGCATCCCGTTCGATAAGCATTTCGCGACAACTTTCGGCGGAATCCACCCCGGTGCGGTTTTTGGTGGGGGCGAAAACACTTTTGCGGTCGCCCTCAAGCACCATGGTCTGCTTCGCCAACGGCATTGCGTCAAAAATAAACGACTCCAACTTCACCGCGTTGGGAGATTCGGGAGTGACCAGCTCGCCCGCGTCGTCGATATAAGGAACTTTTTTGTCGGCACGATGCCAGGGCAAGCGCAGATTGCCGCCAGAAGTCAAATTTTCGATAAATTTGCGCGAAATCAGGTGAATCGCCGGGCTGCCGGCGATAAAACGTAAAGTTCCGTCAGGATTTCGGCTCTCCGCCAATTCCGCAGGAAGATCGCTGTATTCGATGATTTCAAGGCGACCGCCGGTTACGCAAAAATTACCGAGCTTTTCAAACGGACCGGTTTTGGCGAGCATAATTGCGGACATTTCCGACTTTTGCAGATCGTGCAACCCGATAAAAAGCGGTGAAACCACCGGAACCAGGGGGTTGTCAACCTGAAAATACGAGAGAAAATCCACTCCCTCTTTTGCCATCCGATCAAGTGCTCCGGATTTGCGCAACGCAAGCAAAGTTCCACCGTGACCGTCGGGAGAGAGCGACAATGACGACTTGGTAGCAAGCAACAATTTACCGTCGTACCCGCACGCCGGCATCGTCCCCTGGTTAAAGAAAAACACCTGCTCGGAGGCGAGTCCGAAGAAATTGTTTTCTTTGAAGAAAGTCTCTGTAGCTTCGCGGTTCAATAAGCTGGTCATAATGTACCACGAAAGCTTCTTGCCGTACTTCTCGCCGGCACGTTTGATCGATTCGGCAAAATAGCCAAACAGCGTCCGCCCGGTCACCGGGCCGATCGGATAAGTACCCTTGGGACCATCGAACCCCAGTCTGCTGCCCTGTCCGCCGGCGACGGTTAAACAACTGACGCGCCCGGCTCTCAGGAGTTCTTCGCCCCGCTCGGAGGCGCGTAAATACAGCTCTTTTTGCTCGGCATTGCGCGGGTCCAGCGGGAAATAAGGCGCCGGGGTCAGATCGCCGGGAATAGAATTGTGGTTTGAAGTTAGTACATATTTGCTAATCAAATCCGCCAACGCCGCAAAATCGATGGCGTCGATTTCCGAAGACAGCTCCTTTTTCTGTTCCGCAGAGAGTTCATTCCAAAAACGCAACAACTGTTCCTGCCCAAAAGCGGCGGTCTTTTTTAACAGTTCATCAAAACAATCCATATCAAGCTCCTGACCAAATTGAAATTGCATAGTGGCGGAAACCGCCGGAAACAATATAACCCATATTTCATGATTCCGCCAATCTTCGGGCTATTTTTATCTCATCTTTTTAATAAAATAATTGCACTATTTCGACATTGCGTGTATTTTAAGTTTCCGTACCTGATTATGGGTAGTTCTCTAATACTTAAGGATTCGCATGGTTTCAAGATCAAAAAAGAAAAAGCCGGGATTCACACGCAAACTTTTGCTGGTCTCGGCAGGAATACTCTTATTGCTCAGTTTAATTGCGTTCGGGGTTGCCGCGTTGCTGTTTGGCAAAGCGTCACAATTCCAAGTCGAACCGCTCAACGCGGCGGATTCTTTATTGATAACCAAGCTCATGAGTCGATTCGCCAACGAACTTCAACAAAATAAGGCGAGCCAATCCGAGCTGATTTTTAACCCCAAAGAGGTAAATTCACTAATCCGCATTGCCAACAACGGGGTTGACCCTTCCAAGCTTTTCTTCGGTCGGATTGCCCGAATCAAAACCCAGCCGCACCGGATTCGTTACGAAAACGGTAAATTTGAGATTATCGCGCCAGTACAGACCAAACTTACCTGGCTTTGGGGCGGAGTCATCATGGTCGAGATGAGTGTGCACCCCCGGAAAGTCGGGGACGACTTGTCTGCGGGCATCACCCGCGTCAAATGGGGTGCGATAAAATCGCCGGATTTTATGCTAAGCAAAATCAACGACAAGGCCGTCGCCCGATTGCGTGCCCACAAGGATTTTTCAAAATTCAACCGTTGCGTGAAATCCATTCAAATCGATTCCGACGAAAATTTGCATATTGTCTATGACCCGCCCGAAATACGTAACACCTTACTGCAAAGAAAATAAAGGATTACTGGAAATGGCAAAAAAAATATTGTTCGTCATCGCCGGACCGCGACTCACCGGAAATTCCGCCGAAGCTGCCCGTATCGTCGCCGATGCCGCCCGTTCCGCCGGCAATGAGGTAAACATCGTGGAGTTGCCGAACCTCGCCAAAGGTGGAAATGTTGGTTGCATAAGCTGTTACGGTTGCCAGCGTTCGGAGGAATACAAATGCGTGATTCATGACGATATGGGCAAACTTGTCGCATCATTGGTGCAATACGACATCGTCGCCATCGCCAGCCCGGTTTTCTTCTTTTCGATTCCGTCGCAGGCAAAGGCGTTTATCGACCGCTTCTTTAGTTTGACCAAACACATCGATGGCAAACTGCAATCGCCGCTGTCCAAAATCAGACTGGTGTTTATCGCCAGCTCAGGC
>JAISIP010000116.1 GCA_031261965.1 Victivallales bacterium
GTTGTTTAAAGAAACTGTCTCTAAAAGTACTGTAATCCCCATTCTTGAAGAATGCAAGCCCGTTTTAAGAAAAATTCAATATTTTTTTGACGGGTAAAAGCTAAGGAGAAATTTTGCGCCTTTCGCGGTTGTCGTATTGAAATTACCGCAAAAGCGAATTCATCTGATTTAATTGGCGTTCAATCGATTCCACTAATTTGAACTGATTGCGGCAACGCTCCAAGTTGTGATTCGCCCGGTGCGTCTTAAAATACACATCGCCGTTAATATGATCGGTCAAAAAGCGAATCCCGGTCTCAAGCGTGATAAGTTTGCCGGAGAACGGCAGACATTCGCGTTCCACCTCGGTCAAAAAACCGTCGGCACTGGATAAAAATCCCTTTAATAACGCCTCGAACAAATCAAACCGCATTTCCACCAAGTCGAGATTTACCTCGTCCTCCTCGGCGGAACTCGTACCGCTACGCACCATGTCGCCAAAGTCGTAGAGTGCCAGCCCCGGCATAACCGTGTCCAAATCAATCACGCAAACGCCCTCGCCGCTCACGTCGTCGATCAAAATATTGTTCGCCTTGGTGTCGTTGTGGGTAATTCGCTCCGGGATCGCCCCGGCGGCGTGAAGCTGCAACAATCGCTCGGCTTCGTCACGGCGATTCAGGACGAACTCGATCTCACGCTCAACCCCGGCGACACGCCCGACTTTGTTTTCCGCTATCGCACTTAGCAGGGCATCGATTCGCTTGGGAGTATTGTGAAAATCTTTTATCGTTTCATGCAACCGTCCGCCCGGCAAATCGACCAGATCGCATTGAAATTCGCCGAACGCCCGAGCCGTCCGGTAAGCCTGCTCCGGAGTGGCGAACACATCGTATGAACGGGCGTTTTCAACAAAAATATACATCCGCCAAAAATCGTCGTTACCGTCTCGCACAAACGGCTGATCCGTTGCGGTACGCAACAGCCGGATTGTCCGTTTGCGGGTCTCTTCGCCCCTACTCCTGATTTTGTTTAAAAGATGAGTCGTGACCCGATCGATATTTTCCATAACCTGGTCGGGATGCGGAAACACCACATGGTTGATTCGCTGCAAAATATAGTGCAATCGCACTCCGCCCTGATCGTAAGTTACCTGAAAAGTGTCGTTGATATGACCGGTTCCGAACGGAACAGCCAGCAAAAAATCACCGTATACGGCGAATTCCGAACAGATTGAGCGTATCTTTTCTTGCGAAAATTGTGAAGTAGATGTACTCATAGAAAAAGCCTTTCCGGGTAAGCCCCATCCAAAACAAGTTTTCGTAACGCTGTTTGCACCAACGGTTTATCTTCGCGGTAAGTAACTCCAAACCAGTTGCTATTGCTACTCAAGACCTTTATTTCGGCGATATGCTCGCGAATCAAGGTATCGACGGCAAAAGGCAGATAAAATTCGCTCTTGGGCTCGTTGATGTGAGCGTGCAAAAATTGGATAAACAGCCGATCGAGTTCACCGACAAATCGCGCCGGGAATCCCCACGCATTCATCGAAACCAATTCATCGCCGGCGAATTCAAACTCACTGCCGTCGGCTTTAACGCTGATGATTTTGCCGTCGCGCCGAAAAATTTTCGTATTTTCCACTATCTGCGTTAGATTGCCCTGCTTATCTACCGAGCAGATTCCGCGTGAAACCGAACCATTTTCGCTCAAGGTGTTTGCCAAAGTAAATGCTGCGATGCAACCGTGAATTCCAGCTGACTGGTCATTGCCGCGCAAATATCCCGCCAATGCGCGAAAGCTGCCTTCACCGTAAAAATCGTCGGCGTTGATCACCGCAAACGGTTCAGCGAGCAAGTGCCGAGCAGCATAAACCGCCTGAGCGGTCCCCCACGGCTTGGTTCGCTCCGCCGGCGCAGTGAAGTTTGCGGGCAAGTCGTTCAGATCCTGAAATGCGTAATCGACTTCGATTTGATTGGAGTAGCGACTTCCGATTACAGAACGAAACTCTTTTTCTATATCTTTGCGGATGACAAAAACCACGCGGTCGAACCCGGCGCGAATTGCGTCGAACACCGAATAATCCATCACGGTTTCGCCGGAGGGACCGACTTCGTCAAGCTGCTTAAGCCCGCCATAGCGACTTCCCATTCCTGCCGCCAACACCAACAGTGTAAGTTTCATTGCAGATACCTTTCCTGGCTACCTCTATGGTACCTTTAAAAATTGTCGATACAAAACATGTTTCAAAATAACCGTTAAAATAGGTTTTTCAACGCAGAAATTTGCACAAAATCCCTGTTTTGTCAAAAAATCCATAGTTTTTGCATATCAAGTCATTTTGAAAACGCAAAAATTGAACTATCTTGTACTGTGAGTTTTTGTACGTTAATTTCTAAAAATCAGGAGGATTATCATGCGTACTTTGATCACCGATTGTCGAATTGTCTCGGCCGGGTTGGATATAAACTCCGGTGCGATTTTAATTGAAAACGATAAAATTTCCGCACTGTATACTAAAGGCGATACGCTTCCGAACGCCGATAAAGTCATTAAAGGCGATGGCCTTATTGCGATGCCCGGATTCATCGACACCCATTGCCACGGTCGCAACAACGCCGACTTTTGCGACGGCTCGGTGGACGGCGTAAACACGATCGCCCGCGGCAAACTCGAAGAGGGAGTAACATCTTTACTGCCAACTACATTGACTTTGCCGGAAACGGAGTTGTCTGCCGCACTCGAAGCGATCGCGCAACATGACCAAAAGGGATGCAAACTTCCCGGAGTTCATCTGGAGGGTCCTTTTATCAACGTCCATTGCCTCGGAGCGCAAAATCCCGACTATGTACAATTGCCCGATGTGAGCTTAGTCAAACGTCTAAACGCAATTTACCCGGTACGCAAAGTCTCGTTCGCAGCCGAATTGGAGGGTGCGGATAAACTCACCGCCGAGCTTTGCTCCATGGGAATCGTTCCGTCCTGTGTTCACAGTGCGGCGAATTATGCCCAATTTGAACGTTGCTACACTCAAGGAATGCGCAACTTGTCACACTTTTGCAATCAAATGACCCCGCTCCACCACCGCGATGTCGGATTGGTCGGCGCGGGATTGCTCAAAAACGACGTTTACAGCGAGCTTATCTGCGATAAATTGCACATTTGCCCGGAGATGATTGCACTTACCTTTAAAGTCAAAGGCTCCGAACATGTCGTCCTAATTACCGATGCAATGCGTGCCGCCGGTATGCCCGACGGGGAGTACTCCTTAGGTGGCTTGCCGGTAATTTCCCGCGACGGTGCCGCCCGCTTAAAGAATGGCGGTGCGCTGGCAGGGAGCGTACTGAAGTTAAACGTCGCACTCAAAAATATCGTCGAAATCACCCAATTGCCGCTTTCGGAATTGGTAAAATCGCTCACCAGAACCCCGGCGTTGGCACTCGGACTTGCCAATATCGGCGAACTTACCCCCGGCTACCAGGCGGATATAGTTTTGCTCGACACCGATTTCGCGGTGCAAAAAACCATCGTAGACGGGGCGATTCGCTTTGAGCGGTGAGCTAATTGCAAAAACTACCTTTTTGATATGATTTTGACGGCTATATTGAGAATTTTTTTTGCATTTTGACTCAAGATTGATTTGACTTTCACCCGAAATACGGCTATTTTAGGTTTCAAGCTACTTGCACGATAGTTTTGCATTTAGCCTTGATGATAAAACGGAGAGATGGCTGAGTGGCCGAAAGCACAGGTTTGCTAAACCTGCGTGGGAGAAATCTCACCGAGGGTTCGAATCCCTCTCTCTCCGCCACTGCTTCCTACATTACCTACAAAAGGGGGCGATATGAAACGAAATATCATTCAAATCGACGAAGCTAAATGCAACGGATGCGCCCTATGTATTCCCAACTGCCCGGAGGGAGCTTTGCAGATCATCGACGGCAAAGCGCGTTTGGTAAGCGACCTCTTTTGCGACGGGCTTGGCGCATGTCTCTCGGAGTGTCCGCACGGGGCGATTCAAGCCGTAGAACGCGATGCCGAACCATACGATGAACGGTTGGTTATGAGTCAAATCATACCGCAAGGAGTCTCCACGATTAAGGCGCATTTAAATCATCTGAAAATTCATGGTGAATCAAAGCTTTTAAAAATCGCCATCGAATGTTTGCAGGAGCAAAACATCCCGATTCCGGATTTAAGCAACTCTAATCAAAGTTCGGGGGCAAGCTCCAACGCTGAAACATTCAGCGTGAAACAGTGGCCGATTCAGCTCAAATTAGTGAATCCGGCAGCGGAATTCTTCGATCATGCCGATTTGCTGATTTCGGCTGATTGTGTTGCAAATACCTGCAAAACATTTCACAACAAACTCAAAAACGGCAAGATTCTGATCATTTTTTGCCCCAAACTGGATCTTGATACGGACGGGTACATCGATAAACTCGCGGAAATTTTTCGCCTGCACGAAATTCACTCCGTAACCGTGGCGCGTATGCTCGTCCCCTGTTGCGGCAACACAGTTGGCATAACTCAAAAAGCTCTGCAAATCGCCAAAAAACCACTCGATATAACCGTCAAAATCATTGGGCTTGACGGTCAAATCGAATAGTCACCCACAAATTCTCGAAAATAAAAATGCGGGAAGAAAAATTCTTTTCTTCCCGCATTTGATTTTGCGCAACAGCCTATTTTGCCGGTTCGTTCTTTTGCAGGACACCGGCATCAACCAGTTTGTCGATCAGTTGCTGCATCGAATTGAACGCGCCGAGAAATCCCTGCGGCGGCATAATAATGCGCTCATTGACCACCGGGGTCGGAGCGGCACCGTCTTCGTTGGGCTGCAACGTGACAAAATCAAACCGAATCATGCCGCCTGCAAAGTGAATTTGCCCGATACCGTCTGCGAAAATTTCTTTTTTCTGTTCCATTTTTCTTTCCTCCTCCATCTTCATTAATTGGATTGATACAAATTTTTTTAAGGAACTCCTAACAATACACCTTATTTATCCAAAAGTCAAATGCAAAAAAGCAATATGTGGAGAGATTTTACGTTAATCCGGCTTGCTGTGCTTGAAAAATTCCTCATTAAGCCATATAGTAAGCCACTTGCACGCTACGCATAAAGAAACACCAACTGGAGAATTATGAACCGCTGGAAAATTGACCGTTTGCTTGACTTATTCCGCGAGGCGGGTGCAATTGCGTTGCGTTACTACAACGACCCCAAAATTGAAATAAAAAGCGACCATACGGCGGTAACTTGCGCTGATCGCGAAATCGAACAGTTTTTTACCCGGAAGTTTGACCATCCTGAACAAGGAACCTTTCTAATCGGTGAAGAGAGTGTCGATGGACGCGACCAGGCATATATCTCAACTGCACTCAAGGAAGAGTGTTTTGTGCTTGACCCGATCGACGGGACAGCGCCGTATGCGGCTAATGTTCAGTTATGGGGAGTGTCGCTGGGATTGATGCGTCACGGTGCCTTGGTCGAGGGGGCGATCTATTCCCCGGTGAGGGACGAGGCGTTTTTCACTTGTGCCGGCGAGATTTTTCGGGCTTGCAAGGTGCAGACCGACGCGCCTATGGTTGAACTTTTTACGCCGCAAAAGATGCAGTACACCTCGGCTGCTCCAATTTGTGTGGCACAAAGCGCGGCGCGAAACTGGGAGTTTAATTTTCCCAACCAGTTGTTTGTCTGGTCGGGTTGCGTGGCGGTTTACGATGCGTTGTTGCGCGGCAAGGTGTTCGGCTCGATTCAACACTGCAAGCTTTGGGATCTTGCCGGAGGTTTGCCGCTTTTGAAGCTTGCCGGGTTTGAGGTGCGTTATGAGGACGGACGCGAACTTGGGCTTGATGTGGTTGCCGGAGGTAATTTCCATCTGGATAAAAATTCGCAACGCTGGCGGCAAAAAGGTTTTGTGGTAATCGCCCCGGATTTGACCGGGATTGATCTTATTTGGAGTCAAGTAAAAAAGTCATGAAGAAAAATTCATCATCGTCGCCTTCGATTGGGCAAGCGGTTTATTTAGTCAGCCTTGGATGTTCAAAAAATTTAGTGGACACCGAAGTTATTGCAGGAGTTTTGCTCACTTCGGGTCGCACGCTTGCTTTCGACCCAGATGAGGCGGATTTATACATCATCAACACTTGCGCCTTTATTCCGGCGGCACGATCCGAGGCTCAATCGGCGATCGAAGAGGCGTTGGAGTGGAAGAGTGAAAAGCCCGAAAGAATCGTGGTGGTGGCAGGTTGCCTGACTGAATGGGACAAATCGGGCGATTATCGCAAAAAATACCCCGAAATCGACCTTTGGACGGGGGTAAACGATGTTGACACTATAGCCGCCTTGTTAGACAAACAATCCGCATTGGCGAACTCGGAAAAACCGATTTGGCTCTATGACCATACCACGCCGCGTTTGCTCTTGACCGTTCCGCATATGGCGTATCTTAAGATCGCCGACGGATGCGATAATTGTTGCAGTTATTGTGCTATTCCGGGCATTCGCGGAGCTTTGCGCAGCCGGAATATCGCCTCGGTTGTGGCAGAGGCGAAAAATCTTGTTTCCGCCGGGGTCAAAGAGCTGTTGATTATCGCTCAAGACATTACGGCATTCGGGACGGATCGCATTGCCGATGGCGAAAATATCGTGGATTTGCTAAAAGAGCTGGATGCGATTCCGGGAGATTTTGTGATCAGGTTATTGTACACTCACCCGGCGCATTACTCCGATGAATTCATCGATTTCATGGCGAGAACCGATACCAAAGTGTTGCCGTATCTGGATATTCCGTTGCAACATATCAATGATCGGATTTTGTCGGCTATGGGGCGAAAAGTAACGAAATCCCAGACCGTGGAATTGCTGAAAAAATTGCGCAAAAAAATAAAGGATCTGACGATTCGCACCACCTTTATCACCGGCTTTCCCGGTGAAACCGAAGAAGAGTTCGAGGAGTTGGTCGAGTTTATGAAAACACAAAATTTTGAGCGTTGCGGAGTTTTCCCGTACTCACCCGAGCCGGGTACTCCGGCGGCGAAGATGCCCAATCAAATACCTGAGCAAATCGCCGAAAACCGCGCCAAAAAATTGATGACACTTCAAAAAAAGATTATGAAAAAAGCGAACCGCGACTGGATCGGCCGCGAAGTTTGTATGCTTATCGACGAAGTGGACGGCAAAGTTGCAATCGGGCGTTCGATGATGGACGCGCCCGAGATTGACAATCGGATTTTTTTGCCGAATGCGAAAAAAATAAAAGTCGGGAATTTCTGTCGGGTTCGGATTACGGATGCGGACAGTTACGAATATATTGCCGAACAGGTAACAGCTTTGAAGAGTACGTAAAAAGGAAAGCCAATATTATGAAAACTCCGAATCTGCCAAATTTGCTGACGATTAGCCGAATCGTGTTTGTCTTTATTTTTGTGGTGCTTGCGACGATTGCGGACAAGGCGTTTATCGCTTCAAATTCGGTGCTTTTCGACATTCGGTTGGGGGCGTATATTTTGGCGATTATCGCGGGTGCTACCGATCTTTTGGACGGTTATCTGGCACGGCGCTGGAATCAGGTCACTGATTTCGGAGCGTTGATGGACCCGTTGGCGGACAAAATTTTTGTAACGGCATCGATGTTAATCGCGGTCGAGTGCCGCCTTATGCCGGCGTGGATTGCCATTGCGGTGCTTTGCCGGGAGTTTATGGTCACCGGGTTGCGGACATTGGCGGCGAAAAAACAGATCGTTATTTCGGCGGATCGCTGGGGAAAGCTGAAAACGGCATTGCAGATGCTGATGCTGGCGATTGCCGGAGCGTCGTGGGTATGGGAGTTTGATTTACAGCAGGAGAAGTGGTTTTCGATTCGCCTCTGGTACGTCTGGATCGCCTATCTTTGCGGTATCGTGCTGGTCACGGTGGGTTCCGGGGTCGGTTATTTCGTGCGATACAGTTTCCTGTATTTGGACACAAACTCCAAAGACAAGAAACTTGATTGAAAAACGGGAAATAAATTTGCCGTTGCAGGCTTGTAAAAGCGTAAATTCGGCATTATATTGTGTAACGCAATTCGGAGAGATGGTTGAGTGGTCGAAGGCGCCACATTGGAAATGTGGTGTACCGCAAGGTACCGAGGGTTCGAATCCCTCTCTCTCCGCCATTATCGGGATATAGCGCAGTCTGGTCTAGCGCGTTTGACTGGGGGTCAAAAGGTCGAGAGTTCAAATCTCTCTATCCCGACCATTTTTTTTGCCATTTTTTTGCAAAAAAACATTCTATAGGGTATCTCTAAAAACTGGGTTGCGTTGAAATTTAGCAGATTCATGATTTGAAGGCGCAAGATTGCGCATACGAATATGAGCTGCAATATTCAGCCAAATTTCCAGTTTTTAGAGGTACCCTATAATTTCTCATTCGCCCATATCCATATAAAAACCGCGAATCACTCTAACATCAATCCGTGCGAATCTCAATTCGGCTTTGGGCTTATATGTTTTATCATGTTGCTTGCTGACAATTATCGTGCTGCAATATTATAACAAAAATACAACAAACCATTAAAATTATTAAATTTTTTCAATATTTATCTGCTTATATCTTGATTTTTAGTTTAAATCACCTATTTTATTTATAGATAACAGTTTATATAACAAAAGTATAACAAAAAATGTCCAAGGCAGATCAAGTTTTTCTGGAGTTGTCAGCGGAATTCGCCAACTCCTCTTACGGCAAGGTGGGGGATAGATTCCTCACTGTTCGCGAACTTGCATTGCAAAAACATATTTCCCTGAAAACCGCTTTTGCCATCTTTGGCATTCTTAAAAAAAACGGAATGATTGTTAAAGAAAAAAAGAGTTACTTTATCAACAGTTTGGAGTCATTCCGCAAAAATCTCGGAGAAATGCGACTTATTGGCTGCATCGTCACCACACTCGACAGTCCGTATTTCGCCACGTTGGTGCGGTGTCTGGAAGAAGAGATACACCAGTTTGGCGCATGTCTGTTAGTCGCCTCCAGTGAATACAACTTTCAGCGGGAACAAGAACGCATTAACACTTTTGTGGCACGGGGTGTTTCCGGGATTTTTGTCTGCCCGTGGGCGGATGAAGCGGAAGAAGAATTTTACAATACAGTATCCGTCCCAATGGTGATGCTCGGTCGCAAGCTGAAAAACGTTCGGCAAAAAACCGTCATAGTCAACAATCAGAGTTCCGCCCAAAAGGTCGCCGCGCATCTGATTGATATCGGCTGCGAGCATTTCGCCTACATCGGGCAGAACGTCGCCAAACGCGATGATCGGCTCTTCGGATTCCGTGCCGAACTTCTGGAGCAAGGTCGAAAATTGCCGATGGAGAATATAATTCACACTGATTACCAGGATCATCAAAAGTGTCTTGACAATATCGAAGCCTTGCTTGGTAGAAAGCCGAAAGGACGGCTCGGAATTTTCTGTTATCACGATTTATTCGCCTCACGCGTAATAATGCTTTGTCACAAAAAAGGGTTCGATGTCCCCGGGGAAGTGGCGGTAGCCGGATTTGACGACCTGCCGATTGCCGAGGAATTGTCGCCACCGCTGACCACTGTTCGCTACCCGGTGAAAAGCATCGCCAGAATTGCCGCTGAGTCGCTCTATGCACGGCTGAAACTCGGCTCAGGAGGCGAAAACACCTGTTCATATGTAAATGCCGAACTAATCGTACGTGAAAGCACTAAAAAATTCTGAATCCAACGGAGAAAATGGTATGGCTATTACTCAAACGGCAATCAGTTATTACGGGCTGAATTATGTGGAACACGCCACTGCGGATTTCACCGAGATGAAGGAACACGGTTGTACAACCGTGATTTTAGCGGTGACGGAATTCGACTTCGATTTCTGGCGTCCGAACATCCCTAAAATTGTCGATGCGGCACATAAAACCGGTCTGCGTGTACTGCTTGACCCGTGGGGTGTAGGCAAATATTTCGGCGGGGAACAAGTCAGCAAGTTTCTGCAAGACAATGTTGAAAATCGGCAAGTTTCGGCACTCACCGGCGAAAAACTTCCGTTTGCCTGCTTCAACACCAACAGTTTTCGCGATTATTTTGCGCGTATTTGCCTGACTCTAACGCGGGAAACCAATGCGGACGGATTTTTTTGGGATGAGCCGCACTACGCTTTCCCCAAATCCTACGCATCAATA
>JAISIP010000127.1 GCA_031261965.1 Victivallales bacterium
AGGATATGTCAAGCACAGCTGGGTTCTCGGCGCAACAGACTTATGATTTTGACTTTACCGAGCAAGGCAAAGCTCTTCTCCCGGGAGGTGGAACGCTTACAAAAATTGAAGTTTCGACCGTTAAATTGGAAGTAATTGAGCCCAAATTTTCATTGAGCGGAATCGCGCTTATCGACATTTCCGACGGTTCTACACCCCCGGTAGAGGTCGGTGTTGATTTTGTCCGTTGGCCGGCCGGGAAATTGCCGGTTGCTAATTTGGACCAGGTACTTTTTAAGAATGCCAATGTTTCAAATGGGGACGAGTTTAAGGATGCCGCTATTATCGATACGCTCGAAGAGCAATACAAGTATTTTTATCTGGGTGGAATGCAGGTGCGGGATCCGCGTCAAAACTTAAATGTCGATCCGAGTGCCACAAGTGAAAAGGAAAGCGACTGGAGTCGGCTTGATCAGATAAAATTGGCTGATTACAACAATAAAGTGATTGATAATGGCGAAAAAGTCATGACCATTAAGACTCCTTACGATGATGGCACGCCTGTCGGAGACGTAAACAAAGTCCAGGATAGATTGCTCAACGGCGAGGTGAATTCCGAGGGTGTACCCAAAAAAGAGAGTTCACCCGGAGTGTTTGACCCGGAATATGACCCCGAAAGTGCTCTCGACCCGGTTTGGCGCGAGAGTTCGCAGCTTGGCATCGATGAGAAGAATCTTTCTACAGCGTATATCCGAAACGCGCCGATGCGGTCACTTTGGGAGCTGGGTGCGATTCATCGTGGCGCGGCGTGGGAGACGCTCAACTTAAAATTGGCGATGAAGCCAAATTCCGACACCGACCCGATCAGCAATAAAGATATGAAGCAACCCGGGAATAGTTGGGGAGAAGCCGGGACGACCTATCTCGGCGGCGACGGAGGAATCTTGGAGCAAGTTAAGCTCACCGATCAGGCTTACACCTATGGCAAACTCAATGTCAATATGCTTTCGTCTAACTTGGTGTTGAACCCGGATTACACCTCCAGGGACGATGAAATGGGCAGAGCTTTGTTTTACGGAGTCAAACACGGTCAAACGCTGGAGGACTTAGACGACTTTAGCTCGACTAACGGGACTTTGATTGATTGGGCAAGTACGGCAAATGTGGCAGAACCGATGCGAAATGCGGTTGACCAGTTCAAATCGGACTATCCGGCGTACAGCAATGTGTTTGACAGTCGCGCTCAATTTTTGACGTGGCAGGATAGTTCTGGCAACTGCCTTGCCAACGGGTTTGGTATAATTTTAGAGACGAATTTTGAAAAATTGACCGATATTCAGCAGGAAGAGTTGGTCGGCAAAACCATCAATCTAATCAAAGGCACCAACAGCGCTTCAAATATGATTCGGTTTATCGTCATCGCTCAGACGATCCGTGACAACACCGGAACGATTGCGCGGCTCAAATACGACGGCGACCTTGAAGTCAAAGATGATTGCAAGTATGGTCAGTTCGATATAAGTAGCGATAGTTCGGTTCCGGGCGATTTCCCCGAAAACGACAAATATCTCTATTTTGACGAAATCACCGGTGAAGTCAAGTTGCTCGTTACTATGGAAAATAACCCGATTACCGGGCAAACCATCGTTCGGCAGATAGAATATCTCGATTGAGGAATATTGCAGGCAAAAAAAATTAAAAAAACGAAAAAAAACTGTTTTTTTATAAAAATCAGGCTTGATATTTTTTGTGATGGTGCTACATTAGATTTAAGTGTAAGGGAAAAACCCCTCTTTCTGGGGCGTAATTAAATTAAGGATGAAATAAAAGAAATGAAAAAGAATTTGGCATTGATGATTGCGTTAGTGGCTTTCTGTGGTGCCGTGAATGCCGCGACGATGGTCACGAGTCCGGCAAGCCAGAGCAGTCAGAACTTGCTCTTGAGCCAACTCAGCTCTCTGACCCAGGATACCCCGGTAAGCTGGGATACCTCCAAGATCAATTTCGGTAGCGTGTTCGGCAATGCGTTCAACCCCGGAACTCAAGAACTCAGAGTTACGTTGCTCGGCGCGAACTTCGGTATTAACGCCGACGGTTCGATCAATCCGACTAGCAACGGTTACGGCGTGGGTGGTGATATGTATAGTGTGGCGGCAGGTAGTACCGGATTCAGCGGTATGGATTCCTACATCTCTTTTGATGCCGGTGAATCGGTCAGCTTGCTGTTGCATTCCGATGTTCTCGGTCAAGACTTCAATGTGTTCGGCGAGAATAACGGCTCTTTTGCCTGGGATACCACTGATTTGCTCACCGAGTATTACAAGGATGGTCAGTTGGTCAGCGAGTCGATGAAAACTTTGCTGGTCGGTTTTGATGACAGTCCGGGTATGTGGGACAATGACTTTAACGATTTGATTCTCGCGATCCAGGTTGTACCCAAGGGTGCGAACGCGGGTGCGGGTGCGGCTGGTCCCTCCGGTCAGCCTTTGCCGGGCGTAATGGCGGCATTGTTGCTCGGTGGCGGTGCGCTCGCGATAGCCAATCGGCGTCGTAAAAGCCGTGCTGCCTAATTGGTAAATCGTAAAAACATTGCCCGGGTTGCTCATTGCAATTCGGGCGTTTTTTTTAATAAAAAAACGGGTTTTGAGCAAAAAAAACTTTAAAAACCTAAAAAGAGAGCTATATTAAAGGCAATTGACATGGGCACCCGTAGCTCAGCTGGATAGAGCGTCTGCCTCCGGAGTAGAAGGTCATGAGTTCGAATCTCGTCGGGTGTACCATTTTTAGAGATACCCTTTATGCATTAGTCGGACTTTCCTTATTACGAAGATAGGGAAAGTCTTTTTCGTCAGGATCGTGCTTTCGCAAAACGTGGAGGAAGAATCGGTGCTCAAAGTCGAAAAATTGTCAAAATACTTTGATGCCGAAAAAGCGTTGGATAATGTCTCCTTGACTCTTGAATCCGGACGCATACTCGGGCTGGTCGGGGAGAACGGCGCGGGTAAATCCACCTTCACAAAATGTTTGGCAAGCGTGATTAAACCGACCGCCGGAACTGTTGAACTCGCATCGGGAGTTTCAGTCGGCTGGATTCCGCAGGAGTTTAATCTTGCTGCGGATTTGACCGTGTCGGAGAATATCTTTCTCGGTCGCGAGAAGAGCCGCTTCGGTTTTTTATCAAAAGCTGCCATGCGCGAAGAGGCAAAACGCCGATTTCAGAAATTGCATGTTGAAATTGACCCGGACGGTCTGATTTCGGAGCTTTCACCTGCCGAAAAGCAGATGGTTGAATTTGCCAGGGCGCTTGACCCGCGGCATCGATTGTGGCTTATGGACGAGCCGACAACCATTTTAAATCACGAAGAGATCCGGCGACTGTTTGCGATTATGAGCGAATTCAAGGCTAATGGCGGTTCTATTATCTATATTTCTCACAAACTTGCCGAGGTGTTGGAGATTTGCGACGATGTGGCGGTGTTGCGTGACGGGGTTCTGGTAGGGATTTTTCCGGCAGCTGAGCTTGACCCGTCGAAATTGGCACGTCTAATGGTCGGACGCGAATTGACCCGGATGTTTCCGGGAAAATTGAGTAAGGAATCTGGTGAAGAGGTGCTTGCAATCGAGCATTTAAAGAGCGGCAAATCGGTGAATGATGTTACTTTTACTCTGCATCGGGGGGAGATTCTCGGTGTGGCAGGACTTGCCGGAGCGGGTCGCACCGAGATGGCTGAGGCGATAATGGCGTTGCGACGGGTCGATGGCGGAAACATTATGCTAAACGGTAAAAACGTAAAATTCCGCCACCCGTCGGAAGCGGTTGCCACCGGAATTTCGTATCTGCCGGAGGATCGGCAAAATAGTGGAATTTTGCCGGAGTTTTCGATCGAAGAGAATGTTACGTTGACATCGCTGGCACGTTATTGCCGCGGGCTTATTCGTCTATCGGCGATCCGTCGGGAGGTAAAGCGGTATATCGGCGAATTTCGCATTAAGCCGGATCGCCCGGAGGCGAAACTTTGCGAATTATCCGGCGGCAATCAGCAAAAAGTTGCTATGGCGAAAGGGCTTGATACCAGACCGGAGATTTTTATCTTTGACGAGCCGACCCGTGGGGTGGATATTGCGGCTCGGTGTGATATTTATGAATTCATTCGCAATTTGGCAGATACCGGGGTTGCGTGTATATTAATTTCGTCGGACATGGAAGAGATATTGGGCATGTGCAACCGCGTTATGGTTATGCGCGAAGGTAAAGTTGCCGGTTTTTGTTCCGGCGAAAAGTTAACGCAGGAGGAACTAATGTATCTATCACTTGGGGTACAAGCGTGAAAAAAACGATAAATTGGAAAAATCTCCGTGATTCGAGCGGCGTATGGATCGCGCTGCTGCTGTTTTTGGCGGTTGCCGCCATTTCAAACGAAAATTTTCGTTCCCCGCAAAATCTGATCAATATTACCCGGCAAGTGTCGTACAGCGGAATCATCGCGCTGGGTATGACTTTTGTGATCGCCACCGGCGGAATCGACTTGGCGGTCGGTTCGCTTTTTGCGTTATCCGGGATAGTTTCGCTTTTAGCGATGAACGCCACCGGCGGGACGGAGTGTGTACAACTTGCCGTCGGGCTTGGGGTCGCGCTTGGCGTAGGTGTAGTCGGCGGCGCGTTTAACGGGGCGTTGATTGGCGCGGCGCGAATTCAGCCGTTTATTGTGACCTTGGGTACTATGTCGATTTTCAGGTCGCTGTCGCTCTATTTTGCCAATGCCGGGCTAATCGGTGTTGATAATTCGCTTTACATGCAGCTTGGCATGGCGGATTTCGGCGGGATTCCGCTTTCGACGCTGTTGCTTTTTTTGTTGACTGTTACTCTTGCGATTATTTTAAAGCGAACCCGGTTTGGCAGATACGTTTGCGCAGTCGGGTCGAGTGAACGCGTTGCGTATTATTCTGCAATCAGAGTTGGTCTGGTAAAGTTTTGGACGTATGTATTAGCCGGTTTGCTTGCCGGGTTCAGCGCGTTTTTGCTCGGGGGGAGACTTAACTCCATCAGCAGCTCCGGGGCGGGACTCTCGTATGAGCTTGACGCTATCGCGGCGGTCATTATCGGGGGTAGTGCCATGACCGGCGGGCGAGCCACCGTGACCGGGACGCTTGCCGGAATATTGCTGCTCGGAATTGTTTCCAACGTGCTTGACATGTGGGGGATTTCGGTAAATTTGCAAGGAGCGGTCAAGGGTTTGGTTATTATTATTGCCGTACTAATTCAATATAAAAGGAAGTAATTATCATGAAAAAAATTTTTACTTTAATCGGGGTGTCGGTTTTGGCGTTTACGCTCGTTTCGTGCGGTGAAGCCAAGACGAAAAAGATCAAGATCGGTGTGTCGATTCCGGCGGCGGATCACGGCTGGACCGGCGGAGTGGTCTATAGTGCGGAAATGGCAGAGGATAAGATAGAAGCCGCCAATCCGAACTATGAAATTATTATTTCAACCGCACGCGATGCGACCGAGCAGGTTAACAAAATCGAAAATTTGCTGGTGCAAGGGATAAAAGCTCTGGTGGTGCTGCCGCAGGAACCCGGACCTTTGACGAACATCTGTGAAGTTGCGAAAAAGCAAGGTGTGTTTTTGGTCACGGTCGATCGCGGTCTGGATAAGCCGATTCAAGATGTCTATGTGGCGGGTGACAACGCCGGATTCGGGCGTGTGGCGGCGCAGGCGTTGGCGAGCACGCTCAACGGCAAAGGCGATGTCTTGGTTATGGAGGGCATCCCATGCGTGGTGAACTCCGAGCGGGTCGAGGCATTTAAAACCGAGATCGCAAAATATCCTGATATTGCTGTTCTCGAATCGCAATCCGCTTATTGGGATACCGAAAAGGGGTTGAAGCTTATGGAGAACTTTTTGCAAAAGTATCCCAAAATCGACGCAGTCTGGGTCGGTGACGACGATGTGCTCATTGGAGCATTAAAAGCTCTGGAGGAGTCGAAGCGAAAAGACGTAAAACTTATGTTGGGCGGCGGGGGAGCCAAGGCGATTGTAAAACGGGTGTTGGACAATGATCCGATCGTGCGTATGACGGTTACTTATCCGCCGAAAATGATCGAAGTCGGCATCAATTCCGCGATTGCCGGGCTGGAAAACGGCGGGAAGGCGAAAGTTCCGGAAATCGTCATTTCCTCCGAGGTTGTCACACCCCAAAATGCCGAGAAATACTATTTCCCCGACTCCATATATTAGACAAGAGGGTATCGCCAAAAACTGGGTTGCGTTAAAAATCAGCAGATTCGCAATCTGGAGGTGTGACTTTGTAAGTATATGGCTAACAAAAAGTTAACCAGATACACACAAGGTCACAGATGTGATTGTGAGATGCCATTTTTAACCAAGTTTCCAGTTTTTAGAGATAGCCAAGAGAGAGTGATATGCCGATTTTTAACTACAAATGCCGACAATGCCAAACCGAGTGCGAATTGTTGCAGGCGCGTTTCGACTCCGCAGTGGAATGTCCCAATTGTCAATCAGCCGATCTGGAGAAGCTGCCGAGCCGATTTGCCGCGGTGTTGCATTCTGCGCCACGTTCATGTGCCGGGCGTGAAGTTTGCCCGTCGGCGCATAATTGCTCCGGCAACTGTCATTGTGGCGAAAAACGATGAATAAACAGCAACTCACCGCTGCGTTGGAGTCGATCGGAATGCGGCCCGGTCGGGGATTGGGGCAAAATTTTTTGCTTGACGCAAATATGCTTGACTATATAGTCCGCCTCAGTGACCCTAAAAAGGGTGAGGAGATCCTTGAGGTCGGTCCGGGTTTCGGAGCGTTGACTTCGCGCTTACTCAAGAGCGGGGCGGAAGTTTACGCAATCGAGTTTGACCACCGCATTGCGGAATATTTGCGAACTCATATCGATAAAGAAAATTTTCATCTTACCGAAGCCGACGCGTGCCGGGTGAATTACCGCGAACTTTTGGGCAACCGTCCGTTTCGGGCAATCGCCAATTTGCCGTATTCGATCAGCACGATATTTATTGCGCGAATGCTGGAGTTGCCGAATCCGCCGCAAGCGATGTTTTTTATGCTTCAACGCGAAATGGGGGAGCGTTTAAGCGCGGTGCCCGGCACGAAAAATTACGGGGCGTTGTCTGTTCGTACGCAGTTGCGATATGAAGTCAAACTTGAGAAGATTGTGCCTCCGACAGTATTTTTTCCGCCGCCGGAGGTGGATTCGGCGATCGTCTCGTTTCGCCGTCATGACCGATATGAGAACGACCCCGAGTTGTGCCGATTGTTGCCCGGCGTGGTCAAGACGGTATTTGCGCAACGCCGCAAGCAAATGGGCAAAGTGCTTAGACAAAACTACGGGGAGGCGAAAGCCGAAGCGGCACTTAAGGCGGTGAATTTATCGCCGGAGATTCGCCCCGACCGGCTCACGGTGGATCAATTTGCTACGCTTACACGCTCTCTTTTTGAATTTCAGCACAATTTGTGATATATTATCGACCTTGAAAAACATCGCAAAGATGTCTCCTATCGAAAGGTTATTATGAATACAGTTCAATCCAAACCCGTTACAATCGCGATTGTCGGGTTGGGTTTGCTTGGTGCTTCACTCGGCATGGCGTTGCGCGGCAAGGGATTTCATCGGACAGGCTGGACGCGCCGCGAAAGTATCCGGCGTTGGGCGGTAGATTGTGATGTGCTGGATGAATGCGACGATTCACTTGAGTCGGTATTGAGCAAAGCCGATCTTACGGTATTTGCGTTGCCGTTGCCGGAGATCGAACGCTATGTGCAAGAGTACGCCGAAAATTTTCGCCCCGGTACGGTAGTCACTGATATTGGCAGCTGCAAATCCGGTGTGATGAAAGCGGCGGAATCCTTGAAGCGTTTCGGTGTCTATTTTGTCGGAAGTCACCCGATGGCGGGGACTGAAAAATCCGGTCCGGAATCGGCGTTCCCGACGCTTTATCGCAATGCCGACGTCTTTGTTTGCCCTTACGACGACTCCCCCGAAGAGGCGATTGCTTTGGTTGAGAAACTTTGGCACGCAGTGGAAACCCGCACATCGCGGATTTCCGCCGCCAGTCATGACCAGCTTGTGGCGCATACCAGCCATGTTTTGCATATTCTTGCCTCGGCGTTGGCGTTATCGATACTCGATTCTCCCGATGAGGCGACCAAGCTGGAACGGTTTCGCGGTTGCGCGACCGGGTTTCGGGATACGTCACGCATCGCGTCGAGTTCCCCGGTAATGTGGCGGGAGATTATAGAGAACAACCGCGAAAGCGTGCTAATTGCGATGCGAAACTTTGATCGTCAATACGAAAATTTTCGCCAGATGATCGAACGTGGCGATTTTGACGCTTTTGAAAAAGAGTTTGCACGCGGTAAACTTTTGCGCGATAGTTGGGTGACCTACAAGAATAAAGAGCAGGAATGAAACAGGACTTAGCCATTGACATTAAAAACGCGAACGTTCGTATCGGCGGTCGCGACATTATTCACAATCTGGACTGGCAGGTAAAGAAGGGCGGACGTTGCTTTATCCTCGGTGCCAACGGTGCAGGGAAAACCACGTTGGTGAAAACCTTAATGGGCTACGCCTGGCCGCGTTTCGGTGCTAAAGTTGAAGTGCTGGGACATCTTTTCGGTCAGACCAATCTGGTGGAATTGCGCAAAAAAATCGCCTGGGTAAGCCCGTTTATGAGCCAGTTTACCAACACCGAAAGCACCGGTTTGGAGATGGTGTTGTCCGGATTCGACGGTACGCTCGGATTGACGCGGAAACCGACCTCGCAAGAGATCGACACCGCCAAAGCGTTGATGGAGCGATTTCGGTGCGGACACCTTACCGATCAGGAAATCTTTACCATGTCAAGCGGCGAGCAGGTTAAAATCATGATTGCCCGTGCGTTGTTGACCAAGCCGGAATTGGTTATCCTGGATGAACCGAGCGTTTATCTTGATATGGCGGGCAGAGAATTTTTATTGGAAGAGATTCGGCAGATCGCCGAGAAATTGCCTGAGGTTACGATTATTTTTATCACCCAGCGAATCGAAGATATTTTGCCGATTTTCAACGAGGGAATGATCCTTGCTTCGGGTCGAATCGTCGAGGATGGCGAACGCGACAAAGTTCTGCGCGAGGATGTTTTGAGTTCCGCTTACGGCTTGCCGATCAAGTTGGTCAAAAACAAGTCAGGGCGTTTTTGGGCGATGCTGGATTAGCCAATTTCGATGATGTAGTCCGTACGGCGGACGGATAAATGCGGAATTTTTAAGTGGGTAGTGATTAGTGGATAGTGGGTAGTGGGCAGTGGGTAGTGGGCAGTGGTCGATGTAGGGGGCGACCATCTCGGTCGCCCGTTTCTTGTATAACAATCGCGAAACATTTCTGCCCGAGGGAACAGTCCACGATGATGAAAGCCCGGCACTGAAAAAATAGGGGTTCGGGGGAAAATCTTCCCTCGACAAGCTGATTTTGTTATCTGGCGTTGAGCTATAGAACTCCGGATGAAGTCTATTTCGGGATTTGTAATTCGCGTACTATGCGGTATGTTAACTCAAGAGCTTTTACCCGATCTTTTAATAAACAGTTGTCCAGTCTGAGGGGCTAAGCGCAAAAGCAGATATTTTTTTATGAAAAAAAAATCATTATCACTTGCACTTGCAATCGGATTAAGTGTATCATCGTTCAACATATTTTGTGATGAAATAAAGGAAATGATATTTTCACCTCCGATAATATATGCTCCCATTTTGGATTTTGCCGTATCAAAAAGTATAACACCTTTAACTAAGAAGCAGCCAACTAAAATCGGTCCCTTTACAATTCAGATAATTGTGTCGCAGTTTGTTCCAAGCAAAGAAGAGAAAGATAGGTTCGATAGTTTTACACAATTAACCTTCAGGGAAATAGTCGGTACCAAATTTTTAATTTTCAAGAAAAATGGTTTTGTTGAAGAAATTCACGTTCTTACAGAAAAAAGTAATTCTATTTCTATTGCAAAGTATAAAAGAAATATTGATAATCTACAGTTGCAAATCCCTCAAGGAAACGCGTCTTACCTTGCTCAAACACGCGAAATTATCATATCTTTACTCCAGAAAGATGATTTTATAATTGGTTTTTCTCCTGGAGAATACATATTAACTTTTGAAATTGAAGCATTTCCAGATGTTTTTACAGGCGAGGTATATATTTCATCTTATCCATATTACCATCTTTTTTGCTTTCGGGAAAATTATATTAACAGTGCCTTGCGTGACAAGCAAACTCAAGCCTTGGTTTTTTCAATCACTTTTTGGAATGGGTATATTCCGATTGGAAATCTTTTCGATGAAAAAATAATGAACGGCTTTGAATGTTATTTCTATCCCCATCAGGGATTGAGATTTCTGACTGAATTAAAGAATGGCAAACAAATGGATGTTACGGCATGGGACAAGGGTGGTGATAATGAAAAGAAAATCCCATTTGACGAATGGGCAAAAATCATCACCAATACAAAACTGATGAAAGAATCACAGTGACTTCAGATGTAAAAGAAAGTCAGATTGATCGGATTTCCGCTTCGGCCAG
>JAISIP010000151.1 GCA_031261965.1 Victivallales bacterium
TTGCCGCATTCCTGCGGCAAAATATACGGTACATACTGCTCTTTTACGGTTTGAAAGTAAAGCGATGTCACACTGCCGGCGCGACGGTCACAATAGTTCTCCTCCGGGCCGTTGCCGAAAAACGTGAAATTCTCAAATCCTTCGGGCATGGCAATGCACCACCCCAAACGCGGCAAATCGTCAAGCTCGGCAGGCACATCGAATTCAAGTTTGACCGCCAAAACCCCGGCTGAATTTAGCGAAAGCATCCGCCGGACAGAGAGTTTCGCCTGATTCTTCGCCGTATAAACCGCTTCGGAAATTACGGTAAACTCATCTGAGTGCATTTGAAATTCAGCAACGGAGTTTTCGCATTTTAACTCATCCAACCCGTAGATTTCAAACCAGCGATAACCGACCTTATCCGTGGCACTGCGAATATCGCGTCGAATCGCATCGTTGTCGGTCGCACCCCGCAAAAACTGTTCGGACGGAACGCAATCCAACAACTCAACGTCTTGAAATTTCCATGAAACCGGCAACCCCTCGCGGTTGAATTCTATTTTTGACTCCCCGACCGTAATAGTCGTACCGTCTTGGCTAAGTCGCTGCAAAGGCAAATTAGCTAAAGCCCCGGTTGAAGTCAGCAAATTTAGCTTAATTTGCTCTTCCCCGACCACAAACCCGGCTTTTGCCCAAAGCGTATCGGACTTTTGTTTTGCAGTAAAAATAACAAAAGCCTCCTGATTTTGTTTTAACGCCGGGATTTGCCACGACAGCGTGAATTTTTCCGTCGTTTGAGGTGCTATACGGGGCAACGTCACTTTGCCCTGATCGACGATTTCGCCGTCCAGTTCAATGCGATATTCAAACTCCAAATCGTCAAGCGTGACAAAGTAATTGTAATTTTCCACCTCAAAAACTCCGCGATTAAGCTCAAGCGGGCGAATGGTAAAAGGTTTCGCCAGATATTTGAACTCGTACATCGCCGGGTGCGGGGTGCGATCCGGCCAGATCATGCCGTTGCAGCAAAAATCAAAATCGTTGGGTTCATCGCCGAAATCGCCGCCGTAAGCGTAAAACTTGCGCCCTTTTTCGTCGCATTTCTCCAAACCTTGATCGACCCAGTCCCAGATAAATCCGCCCTGCATACGCCTTTCGCGCCGAAACAGCTCAAAATAGTGTTTCAATGCACCGTTGCTGTTGCCCATGGCATGAGTGTATTCGCACATGATAAACGGACGCGGGTCATTCCCGGCAAGATATTTATCGATATACTCAAACCGGGGATACATCGGACAAACCGTATCGGTAATATCCTGATTTATCGATGGTTTATAAGCGGGATAAAACATGCTGAATAACGCCCCCTCGTAGTGAACCAACCGGCTTGGGTCATACCGCCGAATCCACCCGGCGAGTGCTCCGAAATTCGCGCCGATGCCGGACTCGTTGCCCAGCGACCATTCACAAACCGCAGGGTGATTTTTGTCACGCACAACCATGCGGGTGACCCGCTCCAACATCGCGGGCATAAACTCCGGGTCGTCGGTGAGAAAGTCGTAAAAGGCGTGGCATTCGATGTTCGCCTCGCTAATGACATAAAGTCCGTACCGATCGCAAAGTGCGAGAAATCGCGGATCATTGGGGTAGTGACAGGTTCTTACCGCGTTGAAATTAAACGCCTTCATAAGCTCCACATCGCGCCGCATTAGTTCAAGCGAGACGGTTTTGCCATGAATCGGGTCGAAATCATGGCGATTGACCCCAAAAAATTTGACCGCTTTGCCGTTGATTAAAAGGTTGCCGTCTTTGAGTTCTACTGATTTAAAGCCGAGGTCGCACCCGGTCGCTTCGACCACATTTTTGTCGGGGTCAAGCAAGGTGACGGTCAGGCGATAGAGATTCGGAGCTTCTGCCGACCAGAGTGCCGGGGCGGAAATCGCGATTTTTTTAGATCCGATCGGGACACCTTTGTTGGGGATTATTTCGATAATTTCCGGCGCGTTGAGCACCATTTTGCCGTTGGCGTTGTAGAGCCGGATTTCGGCGGTGTATCCGGCGGGATGACGCGCCGCGCCGAACCCGGCGTTGACGGTCACGTTCAATACGCCGTCGGTGTAGTCGTTCTCCAAGCCGATTTTGGCGAAAACGTCGCGGATATACTCCTTGGCGGTGTGATAGATATAGACATCGCGATAGATTCCCGCCATCCACCAGTGATCCTGATCCTCAAAAAAACTGCCGTCCGACCAGCGGATAACCACAACCGCAAGCGTGTTCACTCCGGTACGGACAAATGGGGTAATGTCAAATTCGGCGCAAGTGCGGGAGTCTTTCGCCATGCCGACTTCAACGCCGTTCACATAAACGAAAAAGCAGCTTTCCACTCCGCTGAAATGCAAGACAATACGGCGAGCGATGAGCGATTTATCCAACTCAAAAGTTCGGCGGTAAACCCCGGTCGGATTTTCCTGGGGGACAAAAGGCGGCTGCTCCTGCCACGGCATTTGCACATTGGTATAATGGGGTTTGTCGTAACCCTGCACGGTCCAATTGCCGGGTACGACAATGTCATCCCATTGCGAATCAGCACATTGCTCGGAGGTGAATTGTTCTTTGACCTCTTCGGGGCGAGAGAGATACTGAAATTTCCACGTCCCGTTCAGATTCATAATTCGGGGACAGTCAAACGGCTCAAAGGAATCTGTTTTTGCCTCCTTTTCGGTCGCAAAAGGGAATAAAGTCGAGCGGCTGGACAGGCGGTTTACACTCGTACATAGCGGATTTTCCCAAAGGCGAATCGATTTGCAATCAAAAAGTTTCATGATATATTTCCTCAAGTAAAAGTTGTTTGGTATTTTTGGCTACCTCTAAAAACTGGGTTGAAGTACCTTTAATATAATCGCTTTTTTGAGAAATAAAATACCATTTTTGGGGAAGCTACATATGTTTTTTGGAAATATGCCGTCACCGTTTTTGGCGTATCGTTCAATCGGAGTGGCGGGGGAACGTATCGGCATTGGCGTGGTAGACAAATCCGGGGTCGTCGCCGATTATACCAATCGGGCGTACCCGGCTTATGTGATTGT
>JAISIP010000161.1 GCA_031261965.1 Victivallales bacterium
CGACGAAATTCGGCACTTCCGGCGGCTCGTGCAAATGCGTGCCGCAACCGTGACCGACATACTCCCGAACCACCCCGAGACGATGTTTTTTTGCGGTTTGTTCCACTGCAAAACTAATATCCCTGACATGGTTGCCCCGCCGCGCTTGCTTGATTCCCGCCATAAGTGCCTCTTTGGTGCCGGTGAGTAGCCGCTTCAAATCGGGCGTAAGCTCTCCGAATCCGAACGTCAACGCCGTATCGCCGATCCCACCGTTGATTTCAATACCGACATCGATACTGACAATATCGGTATCCAAGATAATCCTTTCGGCACTGCGAATACCATGCACAACTTCATCGTTGAGCGATATGCAAATATTGCCGGGATAGCCGCGATAACCCAAAAAAGCACTCTTCCCGCCGGTGCTGCGAATCAGCTCCCCGGCGATCTGATCCAGATCGAAAGTCGTCATTCCCGGCTTGGCGGCACCGGCGATTTCGTCGCGAACTTGCGCGGTCAATCCTGCGGCGTAACGAATTCGCTCAATCTCATCGGGAGTGTGAATGACCTGATCACGTGACATAAGTTATTCCAACTCCGAAGACAGGATTTCGCAAATCCGATCTTTGTCCAACTCGGTTATCTCAAGCAATAAATTCTTTTTGCTGTAATACTCAATAAGCGGCAAAGTCTGCCGGTAAAAAACCTCAAGCCGGGATTTCGCAGTCTCCAGCGAATCATCCGGGCGTTGAAAAACCTCAGAACCGCAATCATCGCAAATATTTTCGACCTTGGTAGGCATAAAAAGCTTGTTGTAAATCTTACCGCATTTTTTGCAGTTCTGCCGGGCGGTCAGACGCTTTAAAATCGTCTGATCGTCAACTTTGAAATAGACCACGCGATCAAGCTGTTTGCCGAGAGATTTCAACGCTTCGTCCAGCAACTCGGCCTGACGAATAGTCCGCGGAAAACCGTCAAGAATAAACCCGTTTTCGCAATCCGCCCAAGTCAGGCGGTCACGCACCATTCCGGCAATAATTTCATCGGGGACAAGTTTGCCGGCGTTCATCAGTTTGGCGGCTTCGCGACCCAACTCGGTATCGCGCTTGACCTCGTCGCGCAAAATATCCCCGGTGGAGATATGCGCCATGGGGTGACGCTCCAAAAGCAACGACGAGAATGTGCCTTTGCCTGCCCCGGGGGCGCCGACAAAGATCAAATTCTTCTGTTTAAGCATGTTATCCTTTCTTCGGGCAAATCTCGGTCAGATAGCCGAACAGCTCCGAATCTTTAATTTCAATCTGCTCACCGGTCGCCATGGTTTTGACCACGCCGACTCCGCGTTCAAGCTCCGACTCACCGCGAATAAGTGCCACAAGCGCGCCAGATTTATTCACATTGCGCAACTGCGCCTTAAATGAACGCTCCTCAAGCTCAAGCTCGACCGGGATTCCTGCACGGCGAAGTTCTCCCGCCAACTCAAGGTTCGCGATTCTCGCCGCTTGACCCAGCCCGACCAAATAAATCGGCAAAAGTTGCTTGGGTGCAATATCCACTCCGAGGGAATCTTGCACCAGAAGCAATCTCTCCATCCCGGCGGCGAAACCCACCCCCGGAACCGGCTTTTTTTGCCCCGGCAAATAGAGTTCATAACGCCCGCCTCCTGCAATTGCGGTTTGCGCTCCCAAACCACCATGCGTGACTTCAAACACCGTATGCACATAGTAATCAAGTCCCCGCACCAGCAACGGATCGATGGTGTATTGAATCTTCAGAGCGTCAAGGGCATGTTTGACTTCCTCAAAATAGTTGCGCGACATCTCACTGAAACTTGCGACATAATCCGGCGCGTCGGCGACAATTTTGCGGCAAACTTCCTGTTTGCAATCGAGAATCCGCCATACGTTGCGATTGAGCCGCGCCTTGCAATCGTCACACATATGCCCGATATGCCCGGTGAAATAATCGGTGAGCAACCGCCCGGCGGGAACGCGATCTTCTGCCACGCCCCGGGTATTGATCGACAATTTCGCGTCGTTTATCCCGATCGTCTTAAGAAAATCGATCAGCATGGCGATACACTCGGCATCGATAAGCGGAGCTACCCGCCCGACATTCTCAACCCCAACTTGGTGAAATTCCCGGCGTCTTCCGGCGGCGGGTCGCTCACCCCGAAACATCGAACCGTAGTAATAAACGCGTTGCTCCACGCCATTCATCACATCGGTATTCGAGAGTGCCCGCAACACTCCGGCGGTTCCTTCCGGACGCAAAGTCAAGCTGCGTCCGCCGCGATCCTTAAAGGTGTACATCTCCTTTTGAACCACTTCGGTTTCGTCGCCAAGCCCTTTTTGAAACACCTCGGTGTACTCAAAAATCGGAGTACGCAACTCGCCGTAACCGTAGCGATTAAATACCTCCATGGCGGTATCTTCCAAATAACGCCAGCGTCGCGCTTCATCCGCAAAAATATCCGCCGTACCCGGCGGGGGGGCGAAAGTCGCCATAAACACACCTTTTTAAATATCAATCTTTTTTGAGTACAGGATACCTCTAAAAACTGGAAATTTGGCTGCAAATTGCAGCTCATATTCGTATGCACGCCCTTGCGCGTATCTGGTTAACTTCATGTTAGCCAGACACTTGCAAAAAATCGCACCTCCAAATCATGAGTCTGCCAATTTTCAACACAACCCCGCTTTTAGAGATACCCTATGGGCTATCTCTAAATGCAAAAAAACAAACCACGCCCGACGAAAAAAGAATTCGTCAGGCGTGCATTCGCTTCATCTTGCGCCGAAATTACTTAATTTTTTTCGGGTCAAGCTTTTCGACCGCGGCCTTCAACTCTTTGCCGGCGCGAAACTTGACCACGGCGCGTTCCGGAATCACCACTTCGTTTTTGGGCTTGTTCGGATTGCGCCCCTTGCGGCTCTTGCGAATCTTAATTTCAAAAACGCCAAAATTACGCAACTCAATCGTATTGCCGGCAATCAAATCAGCGGCGATATAATCCAAAGTACTTTGGACAACCTCTGAGACATCATTCTGAATAAAGCCGGTTTCACGGGCGATTTTCACCACCAAATCACGCTTGGTCATTTTTTTATCTCCATTTTTTATGTCTGAAAAGTCTTTTAACTTTCTCTACTTTTGACTCTTAGATAATATTACGCCAAAATCCGACTTAGTCAATATCTTCTATCTAAAAAAGCCATATTTTTTATTTTTTCTGTTCAAAAAAAGCGGTTTTAGCTGCCTGAATCACCGTCGTCAAGGGAATATTTTTTTCTCCGGCGATACGGCTGCACTCTTCATATTCAGGTTTGGCGTTGAGAATTTCGCCGTTTTTACAGTAAGCAAGCTTCATTTGAATCGCGCCATACTCCGTTTCGATTGTCTCAACCGAACGATTCAAGGTCAATCGCCGTTTTGCCGCGATTCGGATTCCCAATGTCGAACTCTCTTTAAAAATCATCTCCGCAAGAACTCCGCGCTTTTCGGGGGTGGTCAACACGCACAATTTCACTCCGGGACGGTGCTTTTTCATCTGAATCGGCTCAATCCAAACGTCAAGCGCACCCGCCGAACGCAACTGCTCTGAAAGATAACCGACCACCTCGCCGGTGCAATCGTCGATGTTGCAGGACAACTCTTCGACCACTTCGTCTTTTATTTCACTCGATGCTGTATCAAGCAGCATAGCACGCAATAAATTGGGGCGGTTTTTCAACTCGCGTTGTCCAAACGCATTGGATAGTGCAAGCACCTTGGCCCCGGTCGGAATTGTCTTTTTTTGCCACGATGCAAACAGTGCCGCGCCGGTCGGAGTCAGCAGCTCAAACGGCTCGTCCGACGGGGCGATTTCAAGACCGCAAGTAAGGAGTTCCGCTGTCGCCGGAGCAGGAATGGGCATAATTCCGTGGGCGCAATGAACCGTCCCGCACCCCACCGGCAAAGGGGAAAGTGAAATCGCCTCAGCCCCCAACAGATAAAATGCCAGATTGCTACCGACTATATCAACAATCGAATCGACCGCCCCGACTTCGTGAAATGTCACATCCTCCGGGGCTTTGCCGTGAATCTTGCCCTCGACTTTCGCCAACAACGCAAAAACTTCGATGCTCGAACGCTTCACCTCCCCCGGCAGGTCGGAATTTTCGATCAGAGTTCGGATTTCGCGAAACGCATGATGGGTATGATGAGTATGATGACCATGATGTTCGTGAGTATGTTTAGGTAAATCAGCCTCCGGCAGAATTACCGAAGCACGGATTCCGGCAATGCCGTATGAGGAGCAATTTTCCACTTCAAGCGCAAAGTGACCGGGCAACAAACGCTCCAATTCTTGCGCGATTTTTTCGCGGCTCGCTCCCAGCCCGATCAACGCGCCGAGAATCATATCCCCCGAACCGCCGCCGACGCTGTCAAATCGAACTATTTTCATCTTTAGCCTCCTCGCGTCGCTGCCGCTCCCGACAGGAGCGAGTCAACAGCGCTACAACTTTCTTGCGCAAAAATTGTCGCCGAGTTCGCCGAAAGCGAATTATCAGCGCAATAATCGTCCCCAACAAAAACGGCAAGAAAAATATCGCCGCCAAAATCACTCCAGTGTATTTATTATAGTTACCTGACAATCCAGCACCAATAACACAAATCCCCCATAGCCACCCGTTAACAAAAAGAATACAAAACGGGATAAGAAACGTGTACCATAACCGTTCATTCGCCCCCATGGCAACAAACCAGGTAGCGTGCATTGCAATAACACCAACTAAAATGAATCCGTACCATATTGTATTATACAACTCCGATTCATAATCAATACTATGGATTGTTTCATGATTATAGACAGCAAGCCAACAAAGCAGGAATCCCCCAACAATAGCGACGAACGAGATTCCGGACAACACCGCAGTAAGTTTTTTTCGCGCAAAAATCATCGCAATAAAAAATGGCATCGACAATAAAATTTGCGGCAACAGAATATGTGATCGAATCGGTCTTAAAACGCCCAAATCAATAAAAGTTCCGGTTTCCACCCCCACAATTACGCACAAAAAGATAAAAGCTGCAACTCCCAAATAGTGTTTCATACAAACTCCTTTCGCAAATCTTCAAATGTACCGTTTTCAATCGCGGCGCGAATCCGCCGCATCAGATTCAAAAAGTAGTAAAGATTGTGCATAGTGACCAGCCGAACCCCAAGAATCTCCCCGACGTTGAACAAGTGGCGAATATATGCCTTGGTGAAATTCCGGCAGGCGTAACAACCGCACTCCGGGTCGATCGGAGTGAAATCTTTGGCGTAACGCCCCGCCTTGACCGGAATAGTGTCGCCGCCCCGGACAAACGCCGAACCGTGCCGCCCGAGCCGGGTAGGCATGACGCAATCAAACATATCCACGCCGCGACCGACGCTCTCGACAATCTGACGCGGAGTACCCACTCCCATTAGATAACGCGGCGAATCGTCCGGCAAAAACGGCACTGTCGAATCGACCGCAAGCAACATCTCCGGCTCGCTCTCACCGACCGAAACCCCGCCGATGGCGTAGCCGTCGAAGCCGATATTTACGATGCTTTCGGCGGAGAGTTTGCGCAACTCGGGGTAGACCGACCCTTGTACGATTCCAAACCTGAGCTGCCCCTCGTTCAGGGGTTGTTCGCGGCTCATACGCTCCCAGCGCGTGGTAAGCGTTAACGACTTCTCCGCCTGCTGAAAAGTCGCCGGGTACGGGGTGCATTCGTCGAACGCCATAACTATATCCGAGTCGAGCGTCCGTTGAATCGCCATCGATTCACGCGGACCAAGAAAAAATCTCGTCCCGTCGATATGAGAGGCAAAACGCACTCCGTCTGGCTCCATTTTGCGCAGTTTTGCCAGACTGAACACCTGAAACCCGCCCGAATCGGTTAAAATCGATCGCGTCCAGTTGCTAAAGCCATGTAACCCCCCGGCTGATTTCATAATCTCCATGCCCGGACGCAAAAACAAGTGATAGGTGTTCCCGAGGATAATTTCGGCGCCCAACTCTTCCAGTTCGGCGGGAGACATCGCTTTTACGGTGGCACGTGTCCCGACCGGCATAAACACCGGGGTTTGCACCACTCCGCGCCGGGTTGTAAGAACACCACGCCTTGCCGCGCCGCAACGAGAAAGTACTTCAAACATAAAAAAACCTATGCCACATAAGAAAAATAATTATAATAGAGAGCTAACTGAAAAATTACCTTTTGTCATGATTTTTATCGGCACTTTGACTGATTTTGACGTTTTGAAACGCTTAAAGCGTAGCAGCACTACGTAAAAAAGCGTTCACAAGGCGGCAAAAACGACAAAGCGACAAAAAAAGCGGGCAAAATAGTTTTGCTATTAGCTCAATTCAACTTGACGATTCAGCTTCTTAACGATAAATTACATCAACAGAGCTATTCGCTCTAAAATAATATAGTACCCTTGGCGGATTACGGCAATCATGTTTGAACGCGATTTTAAAGATTTTATCAGATTTCTAACCATCGAACGCGGATTATCGCGCAATACGGCGGACGCGTATCGCCGCGATTTAGAGGATTTCGCCAATTATTTGTCCGATCGAAATATCGATTCTTTTCGTCTTGCAAGCCGGGAAAATATAGTGGACTATCTGAACTTTGAGCATGAAGAACGCGCCATGGAGCCTGCCACAATCGCACGGCGATTAGTGGCGATAAAAATGCTTTTCCGCCATTTTGAGGACGAGGAGTTGATCGAAAAAAATCCCGCCGAATTGCTGGACTCCCCGAAACTCTGGCGAACTTTGCCGGATTTTTTGACGGTCAACGAGGTCGATGCTTTTTTAAACGCCTATTCCGAAGACGGCGACCCGCTGGAGTTGCGCAACCGAACCATGCTGGAGTTGTTGTACGCTTCGGGTTTGCGCGTATCGGAATTGACCGATCTGCGGCTGAATGCGGTGAATTTTGAGGATCGGATTGTTCGGGTAATCGGCAAAGGCAGCAAAACCCGTGTTGTCCCCACCGGCGATGTCGCGATCGCTTTATTGCAACGTTATATAACCACGGCGCGACCGATTCTCGCGGCAAAAAATCCAAGTTCACCACTGCTTTTTCTCTCGCGCAACGGTCGCAAACTCGACCGCGAACGAATTTGGAGCATTGTCAAGGAAGCCTCAATTATAGCCGGAATTCGCAAAAACTTGCACCCACACACCTTGCGCCACTCTTTTGCCAGCCATTTGCTCGCCAACGGCGCCGATTTGAGGGTGATTCAGGAGATGCTCGGTCACGCCGATATTGGAACCACCGAAATCTATACACATGTCGATGCGGCAAGACTGCACGAGATTCACCGCAAATTTCACCCCAGAGGTTAATATGTACCCGGCTTTTGAACTGTTTTTGAGCGATGAAGTACAAGCGTTGATCGACCACTTCGCGGCGGCGTTGGAGCTGCGGGTGACTTTTTTTTCGATCGACGGCGAAGAGTTGCGCCGTGGCTTGCATATGCGAAACAGCGACTACTGTGCGATAGTGCAACACGAACTTGAAACCCTCAACGCCTGTTTGCAGATGGACTCGGTCAAACGCGCCGAGGCGGTGGCGAAGCGTGGAATAATCGAATATCGTTGTCACGCCGGATTACGCGAGGCGATCGCACCGATTTTCATTCACGACCAATTGGCCGGTTTTATGATGTCCGGTCAATATCGCATCGACGATGAAGTTCCCGAGTGTATGCTTCGGCGTTGCAAAAACGCCGGGCAAAAACAGCGTTTAAGCAACGCATTTTACAAACTCCCGAAATTCCAGCCAGAAAAACTCAAAAATCTGCTCGGGCTTTTTTCGATGTTAATCGACTATATCGTTGTACGCGAATTAGCCGTACTTCAAAGTGACCGGCTTCGCCGTGAAATCGACCGCTATATTGATTTGCACTGTACTGAAGATATTAGATTGCCGGTGATGGCACGCAAGCTTGGGCGCAGTGTTTCAAGCATTTCGCAATTTTTGCGCTACAACTATCAGACGAGTTTCAAAGATTTGCTTATCGAACGGCGATTGAAAAAGGCCGAGGAGTTTTGGCGTGCCAACCCGAACGCCACGGTGGGAGAAACGGCGTTCGCCTCGGGATTTGCCGATCAGTTCTACTTTTCGCGGGTGTTTAAAAAGCGGCGCGGAATTCCCCCCGGCGAATACCGAAACAAGCAAGCAAAAAAAACACCGCCAAAGACTAATTCTAAAATCACCTGAAGCTTGACGAATCAGTCGCCGGACACTACATTATTTTTAGGCTACCTCTAAAACACGGTAAACATTTTATGAATATTAACGCAGAAACGATTCTTTCGCTTTTTATCCTCGTACTGGTCGGGGTTTTTATTTTTTTATTTAACTCCATGGCGATGCGGCGCAGACAGCTTGACCACAAAATCCACGCCGTCACTGCCGTCTTGTTTCGCCGTCGGGAAATCGCGTCGGAAATTCTTCACTTTGAACCCGCCACGGATAACATTCCCCTGTCGGACAAAATCTCAAACGATCAAAGTGCCGCATTGCAAATCGCCGAACTCGCCCACGGCAGTGTCGATGAAGCTCTTGAGAGCGAATATCGTAACCTCGGCGATATACTCGCGCAAATCCTGCCGGAATGCCGCGCCGAATTAGCCCGGTACAACGCTCTGGTCGAAAAGCCGGAAACCCGATATTTCACCCGGCTTTGCCGTTTCAAACCCAGAGAACGATTTTAAGTCATGAGTCGGATTGATTTACATACTCATAGCAACGCCTCCGACGGCAGCGATTCCCCGGGCGAAATCGTAAAAAAAGCTGTAGCGGCAAACCTCAGCGCGGTCGCCTTGACCGACCACGACACCGTCGGGGGAATTCCCGAATTTCTCGACGCGGCAAAAGCTTTTCCCGACCTTGAGGCGATTCCGGGAGTGGAAATTTCTACCGTGTTCGGCAATCGCGAGATGCATATAGTCGGGCTTTTTCTCAATGCAAGCAACGAAATTTTAACCGCGTTTCTCGAAGAGATGCGAAATAACCGCAAAATCCGCAATGAAGCCATCAGAATTAAACTCAATTCTCTTGGCTACCCCCTCTCCTATGATCACCCCGATTTAGCCGCAGCAGGAGACACCGCCTCAATCGGGCGACCCCATTTCGCCCGGGCGTTGATGACCAGCTACGGGTTTTCGTCGATTCAAACGGTCTTCGACAAACTGCTCAAGCGGGGGTGTCCGGCTTATGTTCAACGAGTTTTGCCCGACCCGATTCGCGCCTTTGAGGCGATTCACGCTTCCGGCGGAATCACGGTTTGGGCGCACCCGATTTACCGGCAACGCAACGAACGCGCCTGGGCGCGACGCATTATGAAACGGTTTACCCCGCTTGGACTTGACGCGGTGGAAGGTTTTTACAGCCTCTTCGGTCCGGGCGAAACCCAAATGATTACCGAGCTTGCCGAAATTTACGGTCTTGCCGTATCCGGCGGCAGCGACTATCACGGTGAAAACTCACCTAATATCAAAATCGGCGTTGGCGCGGGCAAATTATGCGTCCCCGCCGAACTGTTGCCGCATTTAAAGGGTATCTCTAAAAACAAAATTTCGAGATCGACCGACTTGCAAATACAATAGAATGTGCTATAGTAAATAAATGTATAAATTCTAAATTTCGGCAAAGGGGGTGATTTTGTATGGATACCGAAGTTCGCGTCAAAAAAGGCGAGATCATCGACCGCGCATTGCGTCGGCTGAAGAAAAAACTCGATAAAGAAGGCACCCTCAAAGAACTCCGCAACCGGCGGCATTATGAGAAGCCCAGCGAAGTCAAGCGTCGTGAGGCAAAACAGCGTCATCGCTAAGACTTGTTATGACAGAAAAATGCCGCAGTGAAATTCATTGCGGCACTTTTTTTAGGAAATATCATGAAAATATCTGCAAATCAAACCTGGGATCTGAAAGCGATTTATCCCGACGCTCAAGCTTGGGAAAAAGATTTCAACCGAATTAAGCCGCTCGCCGACGCGTTTCTCGCTTTTCGCGGTAAACTTTCCGACGGCGCATTGACGCTCAAGCAGGCCATCGAAGCTCTCGATGAATTTGAGCGGCTCGGCGAAAAGGTCTACACCTACGCCCATTTACTCTCAGATGAAAACACCGCAGATAACTCCAATCGCGCCAGAGTCGATCGCGTCGAAGGTTTGTTCGCCTCGCTCGCCGAAAACAGCGCGTGGTTCGACCCCGAAATCATGGCGATTCCCGAGGAGCTAATGCAACGCTATCTCGACGATCCTGCCCTGACGCTCTATCGCCGCAGTCTTTTGGAACTCTTGCGCGAAAAACCCCACACGTTGACCGAACCCGAAGAACGTCTCTTGGGGACACTTGGCGATGTACTCTCAAATCCGTCTAAAACCTTTGAGATTTTAAACGATGCGGATCTAATTTTCGGCAAAATCAAGGGAGAATCCGGTAAATCCAAATTACTTACCCACGGCAACTATCGCCGTTTTCTCGAAAGCCCGGATCGCGATGTACGCAAACGTGCTTTCAGCAAGATGTTTTCGACCTACTCTAAATTTCGCAACACGTTTGCCTCAACCCTCGACGGGGTGGTAAAAACCCACGTCGCCGGTGCTAAAATCCGTCATTACAACTCCGCACTGGAGCAAGCCCTCTTCTCGGATCACATTCCACAAGAGGTCTATCGCAATTTGATTCTCGCGGTACACGGCAAACTCGACGCTTTTTACGACTATATGAAGTTGCGGCGCGAAGTCATGAATCTTCCAAAGCTCGATATGTACGACATGTACAACCCGCTGATTCCCGCCTGCCGCAAAGAATATACTTTTGCCGAAGCGGTCGAATTAGTAAAAAACGCGCTTGCTCCGCTCGGAAAAGAGTATGCCGAACATCTCGACCTTGCGTTCACGCAACGTTGGGTCGATGTGCCTGAGCGCAAAGGCAAGCGTTCCGGCGCGTATTCCAGCGGTTGTTACGACACGTTCCCGTATCTTTTGCTCAACTACAACGGCACGTTGAACGATGTTTTTACCCTCGCGCATGAGTTGGGTCACTCCATGCACAGCTTTTACTCCAATCGCACCCAACATTATCACTACGCCTCGTACAGTATTTTCGTCGCCGAAGTCGCCAGCACGACCAACGAAATGTTGCTCTTTGATTATCTGCTCAAACACACCGGCGACCGTGATTTCCGCTGCTACTTGCTCGGTCATCTCGCGGACGAAATTCGCGGTACAATCTACCGCCAAACCATGTTCGCCGAGTTTGAACTCCTGATGCACGAACTTGCCGAGCAGTCTATTCCGCTTACGGCAGATACGCTAAACACGAAGTATTACGAGCTGAATAAACTTTATTACGGTCCGGAAGTCGAAGCCGACCGCAAAATCGCGGTCGAATGGTCGCGCATTCCGCATTTTTACTATAATTTTTACGTTTACAAATACGCTACCGGGATGTCGGCGGCAGTAAAACTCAGTGAGAATTTACTCTCGTTAGACCCGGATAAACGGGAAGCGTATTTCGGATTTTTAAAGGCGGGGGATTCCAAAGACGTTCTCGATATTATGCGCGATGCCGGGGTGGATCTCTCAACGCCCGCCCCGGTTGAGGCCGCGCTTGACTATTTCGGCGACACCGTCAAAAAACTCCGCGCCGAACTCGGCAGATAAATGACTTTTTATGTTTCATGACTTGAAAATCGTCGACTTTGGGGATAGGTTACTGAAATATTTATTCGGAGGTTTACTTTGCGAAGTGATACATTTTTGGTTTTGTTCATCGTCTTTGTCGCGGTTATCACACTTTGGCCACTGATGCTCAGGCGTATTCAGATTCCCGGAGTCATCGCGCTTTTGATCGCCGGAATGCTAATCGGTCCGAATTGCTTTGATCTGGTTCAAGTATTGGCAAATGCGTTCAGTTTCCTCGGCGGCGACCCCGATACAGTCGTTTCGCATTTCGATTCGCTCATCAATTCATTCGGTTCGCTTGGGCTGGTGTTTTTAATGGCACTTGCCGGTATGGAGGCGGATTTCAAGCTCATTCGCTCAGTGCGAACCCCGGTAATTTTACTGAGTATTTTCACTTTTTTGATCCCGGCAATAACGGGTTTTTGGATTTATCAATATTTCCGCCCCGACGATTTTTCCGGGAAATTGCTCTATGCGAGTCTTTTTGCCTCGCACTCGGTCGGTATTGTTTTCCCGGTTATCCGGGAGCTTAAACTGACAAAAACCCGGTTTGGTGCTTCGGTGCTGATTTCCACTGTCGTTACGGACATCGCCAGTATTATACTCTTGGCGGTGAGTGTTCAAATAAAGCGGCAAAGTCTTGAAGTTGACACTCTGGTCGGCAATCGGACACTATCGCTTTTTGACTATATTGAGCCGGCGATGTTCGGACACTATTTTACGCCGATTTTTTTGTTGATTGTCCTGTGTTATTTGGGTATTTCTGTCTATTTCGTCTCCAAGCTCGGCAGATTTTTGTTGCGCATTTTCAAACCGGGTGAGGATGCCCTTATTACCATTCTTTTGCTCGTGATTTTAGCCACGGTGCTGTTCGGGGAGTTCCTCGGAGTGAATCTGGTGGTCGGCGCGTTTATCGCAGGCTTGGCGTTGTCGCGGTTGGTCAAAGAAAACCGCGGTCCGAGCGGACCGTTGATGCACAGATTTGAAAGCATCGGTTACGGACTGTTGATTCCGTTCCTTTTTATCTCGATTGGCATGGCGACCGATTTCAGCGCGTTTGGCGAAACCGGGAATATTTCGATTATCGGAATGACCGTGCTGGGTTTGGTGTTCAGTAAAATCTTCTCCGGCTGGCTTGCCTTGCGCCTTTCGGGCTTTCCCGATGCCAAAGGAGTTTGCGCCGGACTGATGACCGTTCCGCAACTATCCGCCACGCTCGCGGCGGCGGCGATCGGCAAAAACCTCGGTATGCTTGACAATAATTTTTTCAATGCGATTATCATTCTTTCGATTGTAACGACCTTGCCGATTCCAACGTTGGTGAGACTGATAATCATCAAGACGAATATGAAATTCACTGAAGATACCGAAGAAGTCTGTCCGATTCCCGAGGCGGAAATTCAGGACGAATTGATATAAGGCTACCTCTAAAAACTGGAAATTTGGCTAAAAATTGCAGCTCACCATTGTATGCTCGGTCTTGCTCATAGCTGGTTAACTCTATGTTAGCCAGCTACTTGCAAGACCGCACCTCCAATTTGTGAATCTACTAATTTTCAGCTCAACCCAGTTTTTAGAGATACCCATAAGTTTAACTCTAAAAACCGGAAAATAGTCATGCGTGAAGTAGTTTTTTTAATTCAAGCGGCTGACCGCAAAGGGTTGCTCGCTGAAATCTCAAGTTTCTTTTATAACAGCGGTTTTAACATCCTGCAATGCCGCCAATTTTCGGACATTCGCGCCGGACGCTATTTTATGCGAATCGGGCTGGAGTTGAACGGCGGAATCACCCGGCGGAAATTAGAAGATTCCTTTGCCGAATTCGCCGCAAAACTCGACTTGGAATACTCCATTCACTACAGCGAATCCAAACAAAACGTGGCGATTTTGGTGTCGAAAACCTCTCACTGCTTATACGATTTGCTTATGCACGCCGACGAGGGCGACCTCGATTGCAATATTCCCCTGATCATCAGCAACCACCCCGATTTGGAGTATGTCGCCGATCGGTTTAACATCCCCTTCTTTTGCTGCCCGATGAAGGAAGGCAAAAAAGCCGAACAGGAAGCAAAGGTTCTTGATTTGCTCAAAAGTCATCGGATTGACCTGGTAATTTTAGCGCGTTACATGCAAATTTTGTCGGATGATTTCATCGCGCATTATCCGCAGCAAGTCATCAATATTCACCATGCTTTTCTCCCGGCGTTTCAGGGTGGAAACCCCTACGAACGCGCTTGGGAACGCGGGGTAAAAATGATCGGGGCGACCGCCCATTACGCCACCGCCGACTTGGACGAGGGTCCGATTATCGAACAGGACGTGGAGCGTATCAGCCATATGGATATGCCCGAAGATTTAAAACACATCGGCAAGGATATTGAGCGCAGAGTGCTTTCGCGCGCGGTACGCTTTCATCTGGAACACCGGGTAATCGTCTCCGGCCGGAGAACCATTGTTTTCTCATGAAAAAATTTATCGGATACATCGCTGCTATATTTATAGGCGGGCTTACGCTACTGTTGCCCATTAAGTTCGCCTCGCTGGCGGTTATGCCGGAAATGACGAGTTTTTTTCCCGATGACTGGTTCTCATATTTTTACATTACTTTCCCGGCGCAAAGTTTCGGCATATTCACGGGATTTGCACTGCTTCTGACACTTTTAAGTTGCGATGCCCAAACGTGGCAATCCTTGCACCGCACCAGTGCAGGTCGAACTACCCTGCTTTGGGCGTTTGCTCTGCCTTTGGCGGCTCTGCCGGGGCTGATTCATTGCGACACGCCGGATTACGCGATTTGGGAAATTTTCCACCTCGCCGGTATCGGCGCGTATATTCTGTCGTTCTTTTTGCTGCTATCACGTCATGCGCAATGGCGAAAAATCTACGTTTGGCTGCTGGTCGCGGGGGCGTTTTACGCCGTCTACGCCGGGTTGCGCCAGTACTTTGTCGGCTTCGATGAAATGAGAGAATTCACTCTTCAGCAGTACAGAAACGGCATTCAACTCAGTTCAATCATGCAAAGCAAACTCGAAGACGACCGGGTTTTTGGCTCTTTCGCCTCCTGCAACGTCTTGGCAGGATATTTAATTTTGCTTTTGCCTTTGGTTGGCTGGAAACTTTGGCGTTTTGGCGAAAACTTCGACCCGGCAAAAGTTTCCAAACCGCTACTCGCGGCAATCGGAGTCGGGTTGCTCGCAATCGTGCTGTTCCTGACCCGCGGACGTGGCGCGTTGCTCGCGGCGGTACTGACAGCAGGGACATTTGTATTAACGCTACCTATGCGAAAAATCTGGAGAATCGGGGCGGTTTTGGCGGCAATAACAGTAATTATTTCGGGTGCATTTTACGCCCGCTATGCCGGGCGCGGCTTTGCGTCGATGGAAGAACGCGTTGACTATCTTAAAACGTCGGCGCAAATGGTAATGGAGCAACCGCTTCTCGGTTATGGGTGGGGCGGATTTTTCTATCGCCATATGCAACTTAAAACTTCCGACACCGACGAGGCGGCACGCGACCCGCATAATCTTGTCGCTTCATTTGCCACTCAAGCCGGGATTCCCGCCGGACTGCTGATAATCGTAATGCTCATCTACCCGATGTGGCAACTTGGGAAACAAATATTATCACGCTCCGCCAACGGGTTTGCACAAGCGGTTTTTTGGGGTGAGATGGCATTTTTTCTCCATGCGTTAATGGACGTTGATTTACAAATTCCGGCAAACATGGCGATTTCAGGCGGGTTGCTGATTGCCGCCTTAATCCGCCCGGAATCGCAAGAGCCCCAAGTCCCAACGACCAAACTCAGTTATTTGTGGCTGTTGCCGACTCTGTTGCTCGGAGTTGCGACGTTGGGGGGAAGCTATTATATTATTCGCTCAGAAATCGCCTTTGATCGCCTAATGACCCTGATTCAACCGCAATCGACCGAACAGCTAAAAATAAGGTCAACTCCCGCTGAAGTGGAGAAACGGCTCAAAGCTGCGGTTTTTTGGCGACCGTTTTCGCCGTTTCCCTGGGAATGCGCCGGGGATTTTTACCTTGGGGTACGCGACTACCGCTCAGCGGAACGTTGTTTTAACGAGGCGCAAAAATGCACCGACTCCCGTCCCTCAACCTATGCGCGTCTGGCGCAAATCGAGTTGAGGCGCGGTAATGCTAAAAAGGCGAAAGAGTTGATCGCCGAAGCCCATCGCCGCTTCCCCGGCAATCCCCGTTACGCCAAAGCCCTCAAAGACGGTCTGTCGGATACCCTTTAACATGAGAGCGAAGGCGCGAATAGATGTCACAAAAGAGCGTTTCGCGGTTGATCTTTCGCGCAATTAACATCTTTCGAGCGGTGTCGGGGGCATCCCAAGAACTGTCACTCTGAAGTTTTTCGCGTGGTACGATCTCCCACTCGGTCGCTTGAGGACTGGTCAGATATGATACTGCCGAAATATCCCAAATAACTTTGTCCACGCATTTGTGTTCTTCGACGTACTCCTTGAAGATGGTATAAAGATATTTGCCCGGCTCGCCGCAATCGGACAGTTCACGCCCGAGTTCTTCCCCCGAGTTGGTAAGCGCGCTGGCGACATGGTTGCACGGGATTCGCACAAAAGCCACTTCCGAATCAATCACAATTTGCGCGGAAGAAACGTCTTCATATAAGTTAAATTCGCGATTGTCCGCCTGATTATAATCATGCCCGCCGAGCCAAACTACCACCAAATCGGAGGCGATTTCCGGCGCGGTCAACAATGCGGACGCGACGTTAGTAATCGCGCCGATCGCCACAACGAAAAGTTTTTCGCCCCGCACCCGCGCTTGTTTCGCCTCCGCGATGATGAAATCAACCGCTTCGGAGTGAATCGGCGTTTTGCAATCCGCCAAAAACGAGGTCGCGCCACGATAAGCCGGAACTCGCCCGGCAAAGCCCATAAGTTCGATAATCCGCACGATCTCGCAGTAACTCTTTTCCATGCCGTCGCCGGGTGAAGTCGAGCGACTGTTTAAAAACGGAGCCGCCGTCACTCCGCGCAAATTCACCCGCTCAGGGGTCAACAGCGCGTAAATCAGCGCGAACTGGTCATCGATCTCGTTGTAAGTGTCGGTGTCTAAAATCATCGGAACTGGGAAAGCCGATTCGGGAATCATATAGCTTTTGTCATCGAAATTCATCGTCTAATTAGCTCTCTTGTTAAAAATACCCTGAATTCGTTAAGAAATTCACAAATTCAGGGTATAATATACATAAACTTTTTCTATTTGCAATAGGGTACAGAATCGCGCCTGATAAAGTCGATCACCTCATCGGCACGGCAAAACGCCAACCCGGTGACGGTATCGGCACAGCCGTAATACACCGCGATACGCCCGGTTTGGGCATCGCAAAGTGCGGCACAGGGGAAAGTTACGTTTTGGACATCGCCGACGCACTCATACGGCATTTGCGGCGAGAGCAAGTATTGGCGACCGCGGGCAATTACTTTCCACGGTTCATTCAAATCCAGCAACGCCGCTCCGAAACTGTAGACAAACCCGTTGCAGCGTTCGACCACACCGTGATAAAACAGCAACCAGCCCTCCGAGGTTTTAATCGGGATCGGTCCGGCACCGATTTTGCACTCCTGCCAGGAACCTTGAACCGTCTTCATCACTTCGCGGTGCATCCCCCAAAATTTGAGATCGGGGCTTTCCGCATAAAAAATATTCCCGTAGGGAGTATGCCAGTTATCGCTCGGGCGATTGAGTAAAGCATAATGCCCGTTGATTTTTTCGGGAAAAAGTACCCCGTTGCGGTTAAAGGGCGGAAACGCGTTCGGCAACTGAAAGAATTCCTGAAAATCAAACGTGTATCCGAGTGCGACCGTAGAACCGTTGTGACAGTTGCACCAGACGATGTAATAGCGGTCTTCGATGAAGACGACACGGGGATCGTAACCGCCGGTGTACTTCCCGCAATCCCCGTAGAGATTTTTAAACTGGATCGCCTCTTCCCTGATGTCCCAAGTAATGCCGTCCGAACTGAATCCGGCGTGAAGAGTCATCGCCAAACCTTGATCGTCGATGCGGAACACCCCGGCGAAACCGTCCTTGAACGGTACTACGGCACTATTAAAAATACTGTTGCCGCCCCGAACCTGATGCCGGGAAATAATCGGGTTTTTGCTGTACCGCCACATTACATCGGAGCAATTTGCCGGACGTTCCTCAAACGGGATATTGGGCAATGGCGAACCTAAAATTTCAATCTTCATTCATTATCCTTAAGTTTACTGTTTTTACAATGTTCCTGATATGGTCGGAGCTTTGTCTTCGCCGAGCCTGCCGAAACGGAGAATCTTGGCGTTGTCCCAATTTTTGAAATTGGTCTGAGTACCCGCGTGACCATCGACATAAACACCGTTGATCGAATTGTCATTGGCGTGCCGGTAGTCAAAACGATTCTTTTCATACGCCCAAATGCTGATATCCGCTGATTGCACAATCAGAAAATTCATCGTCGCCACCGTGCGATTCTGATAATCCGCACACAATCCGCCCTGGGAGGGATTGCGCAAAGAACCCATTTTAATCGGTTTCACGCATTTGAAATCACCGCGCCCGGTCTGACCGCAAAGTCCGTTCCATGCATAGTTGGTTACAAACTCAGTTGCGCTGTTTCCGCCCGACGAAGCTTGCATATGACCCGACGGACAAAGATAATGTTTTTGATTTCGTGAAGTGCCGTAGGTCATAGTTCCACCGACCAAATAAGGCCATGTGCCGGCAACCCATGAGAGGTTGGTGATAGTTCCGATGATTCCGACGGTTCCCGTCCCGGAAATCTGGGCATACGGCAACACATCTCCGTTATCTCCGGCGTACATTCCCGCCGCTTGTCCGATCTGCTTGAGGTTGCTGATGCAATTCGCACTCTTCGCCCTCTCCCGCGCCTGCTGGAGGGCAGGCAGCAACATTCCTGCCAAGATTGCAATAATTGCGATTACGACCAAAAGCTCAATAAGTGTAAAATTCTTCTTCAT
>JAISIP010000199.1 GCA_031261965.1 Victivallales bacterium
GCCATAAACGGCATCGGGTATTTTATTCCACTGTTTAAGGTCGCCGGATTCGGCGAAATACATAGTAAAAACCTGATCGCCCGGCTCAGGGGTATCCAACTCATACACCATGGCAAAGCCACAGTCGGTTTTGCATATGCTGGTATTAAAAATGCCGCGATTCGGGATCTTCAAGATTGATACCGGAGTACTCCAGCGCTTCAAATCATCGCTGCTGAACAGATAAATCTCATGCCCGCCCCAACTGTCAACGCAACTGACGTAGGCGTGATTGTCATGTACAAAGGCACACCCCATGTGAAAGCCATGACCGAAAATCGCCACGACTTCGCTGGAGACGGCATCGAACAGGCGAAAATAGGAGTCGCCGGTTTTATTGATATAATTCTTTTTTCTGATATACTCAAAACGGTATATTTTACCTCGAAAGACAATGGGATTCGCCTCGACAATATCCGCGCCGAGAGTTCCCAACCGTTTCAAACGACAATTATTCATAGAGATTGCCAATAGGTAGCTCTGAGTTAGAAATCCATGCAAAATACCAGTAGATTCCAGTTTAAGAAACCCGGTCCGGAAATCGGGTGGCCGTCATCCGGGCTGTAATATTCATGCACCAATTCCTTTTGTTTATAATCGTTCGCCAGAAGATTTCTGGTGTTGGCGGCGATTTGCCGAGCCTCTTTATCGTAATTGTAATTTCTGAACGCCAGATAAGCCAGATACGAACTCACAATCCAAACCGGGCCCAGCCAGTTGCTGGGGTTGCCGCGAAACCGCGTCGGCTCGTAAAAGCGATCTTCTTTTTTGGACATCGTGCGAATACCGTAATCACACCAGAACTCCTCAGGGTCGGTGAGCTTGGCAACGACTTGTCGGGCCTGCTCCGGCGAGGCGATTTTTGCCACCAACGGTAAAAGTCCGGCGTATCCTCTGACCCGCAGCGGCATAACCTGCCAAAACGGAGTAAGATAGGTGTTCAACGGCGGGAAATGGCGATGCGGTTTCAGATTCTGACGACACTGTACATCGCAGGAGTAATACCAGTTATCCCGTTTGTCCCAGGCATACGTATTGATTGCTTTGACAATGGCTTCATATTCGGCTTGAAAGTATCGGTGCAACTCTTTGAGCTGAAAATGTTCGGACAGTTTCGCCGCCGATTCCAAATCCATTGCCAAAAACGAGTTGTAATAAATATGCGCCCCCGAAAAATCCGGTCTGCCCCAAACGGTCGGATCATCGTCAATGCCGATGGCAATGTCGTTTGCCCAAACCAAAAGCCCGCTGTTTTCGTGGCGATAACGACGATTGCGACATTCGGCGACCAGCTTTATTTTGTGCAACAACTCGATTGATTGCCTGTCGGATATGGCATTTTTTTCAACCAGCAGTTGCAAGAATAGTGCTTGTACCGGCTTTGCCATATTGTTGTTGGGGTTGTCGATCGAGTCAAACCAGTCGGGGTCTTTGGTACTCATTAAGATCGGCAGACTGCCGTCTTTGCCCTGATGGTCAAAAAAATTCAACAAAGCTCCGGCGGCATGTTCTCTGACCTTGGTGAGCATGGCGTTGTCGTCGAGTTTTTCGGCTACGGTAAAGAGAGCTTTTGCCGCCCAATAACTGTCCCAATCCCACAAATTTTCCGAATACGGTCCGCCTGGGTCGATATACGAATATTTCAAATGACCGTTTGCGGGTCTGAACATCAACTTCGACTGCTCGTGGGCAAAGTGAAAAAGCGTATCGCTGACATTGCAATCTGGACACATGCAAGTAATCTCCTGTTTCTATACGTGTTCGACGTTTGCGCCTAATTTAATTTTCCCAACCAATAAAGTTGGAATATGGTATCCGCGCTGGTGTACGGAGCAATATCACCTTTCGCCCGATTGTCGGAATGTCCGTCCGCATAGGCATTGTTCATGGTGTTGTTATGCAGAGGATTCAACGTATTCCACAAGGCGGCGTACGGAGGAGCACTCACCCACTGATCCGAGGTTTCATCGACAATGTTGATTGCGTCGGCAAACAGCATGGTTTTGGCGGGAGATGGCATTCCTTTGATAACTTTGATTCCCGGACCGGTGCTTGAAAAAATATGATTGTTCGCTCCGATGCTGACTTGCCATACAAATGCACTTGCGGTGGTGTTTATATAAGGTTTGGGTGCGCTGGGGCAAAGCACCAATCCGACCGAGTTGTTGTAATCAAATAACTTCACAAACCAATAGGTCCAAATATCGGGAACAACAGGCAAGAAATCTTGATTGTCGTTGGCGTACATCACCGCCGAAGTGCCCAGCTGTTTTTGATTGCTGACACATTTGATCGCTTGCGCTCTTGCGCGAGCCTGATTGAGTGCGGGCAGCAACATACTCGCTAAAATCGCGATTATCGCAATTACCACCAAAAGTTCTATAAGTGTAAACTTTTTCATCATCATAACTCCTTATTTTGTTCTGATTCAGCATGAAAATCGGTGAAACACTTTCAATGTTTTTTGAGCCGTTTGCCTAAAGCCCTCCTTAATTGTTAATAGGATACCTCAAATACTTTTCTTTCCCAAGGCTGATATGTTAGCTTTATTTTGTTTTCTTTCAAATTCACTCTTTTTTCCTCAAAAATCGAATTGACCTTTTTAGGAGAATCGGGAATTTCAATCGACACATTTTGAACCGTATTGCTTTGGTTGATCGTGATGATCCAGTATTTTTCCTCTTTTTGACGCAAAGAGGCATATACTCCAAGAGGAACGGTGTTGCCATTTACCTTTAACTCCTTTTTATATGGCGCGGTAAGAGCGTCGGCAAGCAGCAAATTTTCCCGACCGCACTGGGCTTGCGCTTCGGCAAGTTCATCCGCCGGGATTCCGATAAAATACAGTATCGAGCTAACTCCGTGCGCCCAGACCATGTAGGTCATCGCCACGATTTCCGCTTTGGTCGGCGGAGCCGGGTTAAAGATTTGGTACGATTGAATCCACCACCGCAAAGGTTTGTACCCGGCAAATTTCTTCATCTCTTCTGTAATCGGAACTACCGTATTGACCGGCCACTTCCCGCTGGGATAATAGTCTATGCTTACCAGATCCGACGCACGTAAAAATTGCAAAATATTTCTCGCCCCGCGACAGCCGTTTAAAGTGACAATGTGATAGGGGTCGGCTTCTTTGATTATGGAGTACACTTTTTCCAGATATTCGGGAGCTAAAAACCACTCCGGTTCGTCATATGCCTCATATCCCAAGAGGCTTTGTTCGTCTTTAATTAGCGCGACCAATTCGCGAACTTTGCCGATGCGGTATTCGTCGCTGAATTTATGTTTTACAAACGGCGAATGCGGTGCGTTACCCAGCCATTCACCCATGCCAATGACTACTTTGAAATTATTTTCTTGCGCATTGGCGAAGAACTCCTTGAGAATTTTAGGGTTGATATGAATCCCTTTTTCGTCAATGGTATAATATCCGCCGAAAATCAGGAGCGTGTTGAAATCGAACTTTTTGTATTGCTGGATTCGGAATTTTGCAAAATTCAGATCGAACGTATGCAATTGAGGGCTGTTTCCGATCGAAGCAAAATCCTTGCCATTCACTTGAATGGCGCGGGTAAAATGCGATATTTTTACCTCGTCGATCTGTTTTGCCGGAGGATATTTGGCAGTCTGAAATTCCCGTCGGGCAATTTCTTTACCGCCGAATTCATCGTACAACGCGAGTTTGACGGTATAATTGCCGCTTTTCAACGCGGTAGCGACAAAGGAAAAATCAACCTTGGCAGCAGAGTCCAGTTTTCTGGATTCGATTATATCACCGGAGGAGTCGCATAACTTAGCTTGCAATTTTATGGAGTTGGAATACTTTGAGAGAAAAACAGTTACATTGATTTTATCTTCACTGGTATAATAGTTTAATTCACACCCAGGCCCGTCGATGATATGAGCTTTATTCAGCGTTAGATCCTCGCTCATATACATGAGTTCGCCTTTGATGTTATACAGCGTTAGTGTCGCAATTAACGACTCGTCATCGTCAATATCAATTCGATTGGCGAATTCATTGTCGCTATTTTTTACCGGCGTTGCGTCTAATTCCAGTCGGGGTCCGTTTCCTTCGGGACTCCAACCTCTTGCTTTCATCGGGTGCATGATGTGCCATTTTGCCTTAAACTCATGATTTTTCGGCAATCCACTTAGCTTGGCACAAAGCACGCCACTTTTAGGCGTATTGTCATCTTTGATTTGCATTTCAATTAGTTCGATGGCAGGTTTGGCGCAAACCGTCGGGTTTTCTAATCGAAACTCAGGCCAAGTCGCCGGCATGCGGAATTCCCCGCCATAGCGCAAACGCTTCATTCCATAGGGTTTAAAGCGCGATAGACTCAAAGATATTTGTCCGCCCAAAGCGGTTCGGTTAAATGTCGTATAAGGGAAAAAGAATTCAGCAGTCCACTCTTGGGCGGAAACCGTAGACGCGGTTTTCCACACTCCGTTCCATGATCGGTCGGGGTCGCCGGCTGCCCAAAGGTCGGTCTTGTTGCCATTGGGGTTGGTCATAAACCAGTAGTAGTCGCAACCGCTCAGGGTGGGGTCGAGGTAAACTTCCAGCATATCGTCGCAACGGAAAAACTCGTACAGTCCGTCCGGCATTTCACATGTGGCGGACAGTTTTTCCTGCGGTTTCACCAAGGGTGAGACGATTGTGAGGTACAATCCTTTGTCGTTATGAAATATGGCGAAGCGATTTGATTTTTGATTGGCGGAAACATGTTCGCTTTTTCCCTCCACAATCGCGGTGTCGCTTTTGCCGCTATGCGACAGTTCGCTCTCAAAAGGTATAAACTTCAAAGTAGAGTATATTTGTTCATTTAACTTGCCATCTACTTTAACATCGACATTTTTGATGTACGGTATTTTTAAGTTTTCCGCGTTTGCAAACGATACAAAAGCTATCAGAGCAGTAAGAATCGGATAAAAATATTTCATTTCCGAACGTCCTTTTTCAATAATAATTTTACCGGCAATATTTCACGGATTACATCTTTTTTAGCTTCGATGATATTAAGCAGTTGGCGTACGGACTGTTTTCCCAGGGCAAGATCATCTACGCAAATCCGATTGCAGTTGATTTCTTCGTCCTCCGTGGCGGAGTCGCAGACCACGATTTCCGGACCGGCGTTGCCGTAGACATCGTGCAATCCTAAACCGACATCGGCATTGGCGGCGAGAATCGCGGTGATTTCAGGATGTTTTTGAATCGCGTTCAGACCGATTTTTCGCCCGCACTCTCGGCTGAAATCGCCGTATTCGGTGATGAAATCGAACTTTGGGGCGACCTTGGCAAAGCCGTTTTCCATAAGTTTGCAAATCGCGCTACTTTGGTTGGCTCCCGCCCACAAAATCTTTTGAAATCCCCGGTCAAGGAGATATTTGAAAGCTAATTTACCGCTATTTTCATAGTCGTGAATCACATAATTGCATAGTTGCATATCGTAGTACGGCGGACTTATAAAAAGTGCCGGATAACCTTTTTGAGAAATTTCAGACCCAAAAGTTTGTTCGCGGTATTGCCCCCATACAATCATGCCGTCAATGGATTTCTCGGAGAAGAGTGAGAGGTACTCTTTTTGAGTCTCGAAACGGCGATCGTTGAAAATCATCAGCAAACGATAGTTGCTGTCGTTCAATCCCTCTTCGATACCGGAAAATATTCCGGCCAAATGGTGGTCGGTCAAGGCGTGTTTTTTGTTGCGTTCATAAGACGGCATAACCAACCCGATGACATTGCTTTTTTTACTAAACAGCCGTTTGGCGTTGAT
>JAISIP010000062.1 GCA_031261965.1 Victivallales bacterium
CTTTGACTTTTCTCGCCGTCGAACCCGAAGACAGCACCAAGCAACGCCAAATGCCCCGAGGAGCTTATCGGCAGAAATTCCGCTATTCCCTGGATTGCCGCTAAGGCAATCATGTAAATCCAAATATACACTTTTAACCCCTGAAATGCCGATGCAAGTGAACCAACACTTGCGTTCTTCCTTTTCGTGCAATAATATACACGCTAAAAGCAAAATTTTCTATTACAATCAAATATTTAGATATTTTTTAGTGTGTCAAAAGGCAGTTTTGCAATCAGCTCTGCTATTTTACATAAAAAAGACACGACCGTCGGTCGTGTCGTATAATGTCGTTTGTCATGCGGATCGCCGGCAAAGTTTATCTTTTCACCAAAGAATAATCCGGCTTGGTCGGACGAATGGTCATCTCTAAAACCGGCAACCGCCAAACGATTTCGGCTTTTCTCGGACGACGTGTTCCTGCCATTTTGAACTCTTTTATCTTGCTTTGACGCAGTTCCTGAAGCAGAAATTTTTGATCGTTAGTCCAGCACAAATCAAACTCGCGATAACCGAGCGGGCGTTTTTTTGCCACTAACATCAAAATGGTACCCGGCAAACCGAGGGCAAGATCACGCCCCGAAGCGCGAATAGCCACGGAATCATCCGGCACATCACGATCGCCAAGCTCAAAAACTTTATTCGCCCGTTTGGCGAAGTCATTGATGGAATCCCCGTCAAATGCCTCAAGATCAAATAGATCAAGCAATGGCACCTGACGCTCGGTGTGATAAGCGGCAAGTGCTTCGCGAACTTCATTGTCCGCCGCTTCGCCGGATGCGGTCAACTGGTCGATAGCTTGGCGCGAAAGCCCGCCGACTCCGGCGCTTTGCAAAAGCGATGCCGGAGTACATCCGAGAATCGGGGCAAGTTTGCTCGCTTCATCCAGCGTCGGAATAGCTTCAAAGCTATTTTCAAAAACTTGCAAATGGGCAACCGGAATTCCAGAAAGGTTGGATAATTGTTGCAGAGTAAGTCCCCGCTCGCAACGCAACGAAAACATGGTGTCATTAAACGGGGAACGCAAATTTTCTTCTCCGGTACGGATGGCGGCGAGCATCGATTGTAACTCGAACGCCCGCGTCCGATCAAGCTGTAAAAGCTCACAGATTAATTTTAGATGATGTTGATGAAGAATAATTTTGCCATGTAACATCTGGGACACGGCAGAACCGGACACTTGCATCCGATCCGCAAGCTCGTTTTGATAGATCTCCGCATTGCGCAGATAATCGCGAATCAGTTTTCCGAATTTCAACTTCAGTGGCGTAACTGGCATTGGAACCTCACTTATGATCGTTTAGTATTTGATAAACAGTAATCCGAAAAGCATCAAAAAATCGTATTTGCGCTATTTCCATTATAACTATTTACGATGCAATCGGATAGCTCCCAGCTGATTGAGTTCAAATCTTTGTAGAAATAACTCAATCCCAACAATAATGACGAGTATAATATACTCCCTTTTTGACTGAATCCAAACGTATTCTCATTTAATTCCGCCTTTTTTTTATTATTATGTTTTTATTTCTTTGTTTTTCAGCGGAAAAATTGTGATTCTACTCTGGAACAGTTGATTAAAATTGAACCTACTCTTGAGTAAATTTTTTTTACGGAGTTGACTTTAGGTCTTGAGAACATGAAAGTTAACCCGCTTATCACAAGATAATGTGATTTAATTAGTTTTCAAGAATGAATCTTAAAAAAAGTTAAAATTTCTGAAGAATTGCTTGAAAATCAACTGGAATTGGTGCGGTAAATTCCATTTTTTTACGATTTATCGGGTGTGGAATACTCAATTTCCATGCGTGCAACATCTGACGCTCTACTCCCGAAATAGGCAAATTGCGTCCGCCGTAGAGGGAATCGCCTAATACCGGAATCCCTATCGAAGCAAGGTGGACTCTGATTTGGTGAGTTCTGCCGGTTAAGATTTTTACTCTCATTAGCCCAATCGGAAAGCCGTCGATAGTACCGGCACGCTCAAGGCTATAGCGGGTAACGGCGAGTTTCCCGTTGCGTTCGACCACCGCCATCTTTTGACGATTGACCGGGTGGCGACCGATGAGTCCGGATATTTCACCTTCTGTTTTGCCCGGAATTCCGCGTACAATGGCAAGATAAGTCTTGTCGGTTTCCCGCTCTGCAAATGCGGTGCTGAGTTTAAATTGAGCTTCGGGAGTCTTGGCAATCACCAAGCACCCGGAAGTGTCTTTGTCGAGCCGATGTACAATTCCTGGGCGACTCGTGTTGCAACTCAGCGTCTCCGACAGCGCAGGGTAGCGACCGAGCAACGCATTGACCACCGTTCCGGCCGAATTGCCCGCCGCCGGGTGTACCACCACTCCCGCAGGTTTGTCGATGACCAACATTACATCGTCTTCGTAAAGAATCGGGAAATCGAACGGTTCAGCTACCGGCACACAACTCTCTATTTCCGGGAAATCCACTGTAATACGCATCCCCGCTTTGACCGGATAACGGGGAATTGTAAGCAATTCCCCCTCCGAAGAGACTAAGCCTGAGGCAATCAGTTTTTGCAGGCTGCTGCGCGAAGAACCCGGAATCAGCCGCGATAGACAGCGATCCAGCCGGGTTCCGGCATCCTTGGGGTCAATCTGAAAGTTTAGTATTTTTCGGTTCATTTTCTTTGGGGGCGTAACGCAAAAAGTAAATCAGCAACGCGGCTCCGATCGGGACAATCACTATGCCGATCAATTGCGATACTGTAAAAAGTTCCAATATCTTATCATTGTCCCCGCGCATAAATTCGTTCAAAAACCGCAGAACTCCGTACAATATGATGTAACTTGACATCGCCACCCCGCGTCGGGCGTGTCGAACCAGATAAAAATAGAGAAAAAACAATGCGATTTGTTCGCCCGCTTCAAAAAGCTGTACCGGGTAAAGTGCCTCGCCGGGGTAGCATTGTGCCGGACTGCTCTTCTGGGGATATGTTACGCCAAAGAAAAGGGTAGTTGGTCTTCCCCAGCAACAGCCGTTGAGGAAACATCCGATTCGCCCGCAGGCGTGAGCGATCGCCAATGCCGGTGCGTAAACATCAAAAACCCTGATTATATCAAGCTTGCTTTTGCGGGTGTATACCCAAAGTGCCGCAATTGTAAGGATAAATCCGCCATAAAAGACCAACCCACCGTGGTCGATACGAAAAATTTCCCACAAATCGTGACGATACTGGTCGAAGAATTGAATGACATAAAAAAGGCGCGCCCCGACAATTCCGGCGATCAAGGCGACAAACAGCGAGGTCGATGCCTGATCTGAACTCATCTTGGCGTATTTGCGGTTTACATTTACAAGATAGTAACCGAGCAAAAAACCCGCCGCCGCCATCGCTCCGTAACTGCGTATGGAAAAATTGCCGATGGAAAAAAGCACCGGGTACATTTACGCCGCCTTCTTCTCTAAGCGTTTGGCCACTGTTTCGAGTACCAAAACCAACAGGAATCCGAGTACGGCAAGCGCGATAGCCGACCAAAATTCCGCATTGAACTCCGTCGGCAATACATTGTTGGCATCATCGGACATGCCCGATTTCCACGGCCAGACCTTGCGCAGCGATCCTGCCATAAACCCGATTAAAACCGCCACGGTTATATCGTGAAATTTACGGAACAGCCAGCTCAAAAGCCGGACAAATGAGCTAATTCCGATTACCAGCCCGACAATAAACGTTCCCAAAATCAAGAGGTTTTGCCCGATGTTGACCAGACTTTTTAACTCGTGAACCGCATTGAGTACCAGCGTGTATTTACCCATCAAAAGCAAGATAAATGAGCCGGAAATCCCCGGCAGAATCATCGCGCAAATCGCGATCGCTCCGCAGAAACCCAAATATATATAACTATCCGGCGGGTTGTTGAGCAGCGGCAACCCGACCACCGTCCAGCCCGCAACCGTCCCGATCAGCAAAGAAATTACCGCAATCGGATTCCATTTGCGTACCCGGTTGAACACCGTAAAGATCGATGCGACCACCAGCCCGAAGAAAAATGCCCAAATCAGCACCGGCTGATTATTGAGCATCCAATGAATCGGCGAGGCAAGCGTGACAATCGCCGTTACAATGCCCAGCCCCAACGCGAGCAGAAACGGCCACGGCAACGTTTGATAGGCTTTTTTGATCTGAAATTTCAGCCCCATGGCGATCGCGTCGGCGGAGGTAAAGCTCTTGATAGACTCGATTAACTCCTCGTAAATTCCGAGTATAAACGCCATAGTTCCGCCGGACACCCCGGGAACGACATCGGCACCGCCCATCACCATCCCGGTAAGATAAATTCTGATATATTCTCTAATTGAACGTCTCTTTTTGGTATTTTCGCTCATTTCTATCCTCGTAAATTTTCGTCAAAAAACCGATATTCTCCTACTATACACCACATTTTTTAAAAAACGTAATAATTTTTTTATTTTTTATCTGGATTTTTTCCACTTTTGGGGTTATCTTTTATATCGTGACATTCAACCCCGTGGTGTAATGGTAGCACAACTGGTTTTGGTCCAGTTAGTCTAAGTTCGAATCTTGGCGGGGTTGCCATGTTATTATTGTACCCCCTGAGATGCTATCTTTTAGACCTGAATCCGTGAAAAAAATTATGGCAATCGATAGCATCGCTTATCCGAAATTTTTTCACGGAATCAGGTTTTAGAGATAACCTTTAGAGACAGTCTACAGTTCCCGTTCCCACTCCGGTAGCAAGATCACTTCGCTGTTGCGGGTATGAGTAGCGGCATCAAGCAGTTTAAGTAGTTTGATTGTTCGCTCCTTCGGAATTCCGCTGCACACCGCAAGATTCTCAATCGTGGTTTTGTCGCACCGATCAAGGGTTTGAAGCAGTGTTGTAATTTCTTCTTTCCGGGTAAACAGCAGAGCGAATCCTTGGATGAAGAGTTTGATTCCCAAAAAGAACATGTGCGGCGCAAAAAGCAAGAGTTGCATGCACAAATATCCGTGAGCCGCCCTCCCGCGTGCATCGAAATGCGGCGGCGGATGTCCGTAGTCCCGGATGAAAATTCCGTCGGGGTCGTCCTGCTTTCCGAAAAATCTATTGAAGTTCTTGACCCCGTAAAAGATAAAGCACCCTAATGTCAGCAAAAAGCCAAACAGAAATCTGCCTCCGGCAAAAAAAATTGCCATAGTTATAAAGCTGACAAAAAACGCTCCAAACGCGCCTGCAAATAACAACCCTGTGCGTTTTCTAATCGCGGAACGCAACGATGGGGATATTTCAATGCTATTCGGATTGGTCATCGCGCTCTTTTTTCAGTCGTTCGACATCACGCTTTGAAAGTGCGACGACCGCGTCAAATTTACCCGCGTTCGCCTTGTCTGCTTCAATTAACGTCTCGTGAGCTTCGGCGACAGTCTCCGCTGTGGTCAACAGATCCGACTTGCACCCGACACACTCGTAGCTCTCCCCCGATTTTTCATCGCTCTTGACAAAGGTAAAAAGCTTTACCACCCCAAGATCGCGCAAAAGCTTGGTTAAAAAATCGGATGCGTTGACCAACTCTACCTCGGCATTTGAACGCTTCGCCGCAAGACCGATCATCGACAAGACCCCCATAAACGTGCTGTCCATCGCCAAACACTCAGTCATATCCATGCGGACACAGTGAAATTCTTCCAGAGTTTTTGCCAGCTCCCGCAAAGGAACCGCGTATTCAAAATTCGCCCGCCCCGAAACCTTGACGAAATAAACTCCGTCCCGGTGAGAAATCAATAGATCGGATTCTTTCATCGCTCGCCTCTTCTTTATCGTTCAAGAACCGCCTTGATACGGCGTACCCCGCGGCTTGAACTCTCTTCTTTTTTGATTTTAAATACGCCGAGTTCCCCGGTACGGGTCGCGTGCGGTCCGCCGCAGATCTCTTTGCTCACGTCGCCCATGGTGTAGACTTTGACGTTGGCGGCGTATTTATTTTCAAAAAGCCCCATAGCCCCTGAAGCTTTCGCGCTTTGAACATCCATTTCTTCGCATTTGATCGGCAAGTCGCGCCGGATTGCGTCATTCACCAGATCTTCGACCTTTTTAAGTTGCTCCGGGGTCATTTTTTCTTCGTGGGAAAAGTCGAACCTGAGCCGGTCGGCGGTGATATTTGAGCCACGTTGTTCAACATGCGTACCCAAGACTTGACGCAATGCCGCCTGCAAAAGGTGGGTCGCGCTATGTAAGGCGGCGGTTGCATCGGAGCCGTCCGCAAGTCCTCCTTTGAACTTTTGCTCCGCCCCGGCTCGGCTTAACTCCTGATGTTTCGCAAACGCGGCATCATAACCGGCGCGGTCAACCTGAAATCCCTTTTCGTGTGCCATCTCTTCGGTAAGCTCAATCGGGAAACCGTAAGTCTCATAGAGGTTAAACGCGTTTTTGCCCGAAATAATTTTCTTTTCGATATGCGCCGGAACGCGTTCGATCAGCTTTTGAAATTCGTGTGTCCCTTTTTCGAGAGTCACGGCGAACTGTTTTTCTTCGCGATCAAGCTCATCGTAAATAACTTCGGCACGCTCCTTTAACTCAGGATAGACATCGCCGAATTCCGCCACCACCACTCTGGCGATCTTTGAGGTGAACGCCTCTTCTATCCCAAGTTTGCGCCCTTCGCGAATCGCCCGGCGAATCAAACGGCGCAACACATAGGGTTGATCGACCTTGCCGGGGGTGATCCCGTCGCCGAGGATAAAGGTCGCGGCACGCAAATGGTCTGCGATAATCCGCTCCGAACTCGTCCTTACTTCCGGCGGTGCGGCAATTTTGCGAATTTCGTCAAGCGTGGCGAAAAGCGGCGCGAAAATTTCGGTCTCGTAACAGCTCGCCTTGCCCTGCAAAATCGCAGTGACCCGCTCCAGCCCCATGCCGGTATCGACGTTTTTTTGTGCGAGCGGTTCAAAATTGCCCTCGGCAGTCTTGTTGTATTGCATAAAAACGTCGTTCCAAATCTCGACCCAACGCTTGTCGGAGGGATCAAACGCTTCGGGAGCCGGCAATGAGCCGGTCCAATAAAACATCTCGGTATCCGGACCGCACGGACCGGTGGTCCCCGCCGGACCCCACCAGTTGTCTTTTTTGCCGAGCTTGGCGATTCGAGCTTCGGGAATTCCAAGTGAACGCCACTGGTCAAACGCCTCCTGATCAAAGGGGCAGTCGGAATCTCCGGCAAAAACCGTCACCGCGAGCATGTCCGTCGGAATATTCAAATTTTCTTTACCGGTGAGAAACTCAAAGCTAAAGGCGATCATCTCTTTTTTGAAATAATCACCCAGCGACCAGTTGCCCAACATTTCAAAAAAGGTCAAATGCACCGCATCGCCGACTTCATCGATGTCCCCGGTGCGAATGCACTTTTGAAAGTCGGTCAACCGATTGCCCGCCGGGTGTTTTGCCCCGAGCAGATAGGGGACCAGAGGGTGCATACCGGCGGTGGTAAAGAGGCAAGTCGGGTCGTTTTCGGGGATCAACGGAGCACTTTTTATCTCCACATGGTTGCGACTCTTAAAAAAATCGATATATCGGCGGCGGATTTCAGATGCTTTCATAATCTTTTCGGCATTCAATTTCTGTTTTCAGTTTTTAGAGATACCCTTTAGAGGTAGTCGTTCGTATAATTTACTGGATCTGTCAGATTTTTCAAGTGCAGGTTTGACTTTTTATCGTAATCGGACTATAATAGTAGAAGTCGGGTATAAGCCCGTAGAAGTCAGAAAAAAGGAATCAAAAAAATGCAAAAGATTCTTATGGTCGCCGTCTTTGCCGGTGCTGTGATGTTCGCCGTCGTCGGCTGTTGCAGCAGTAAGTGTGACAAAGCCCCCAACTCCACGACAAAATGCATCTGCCCGCCGGAGGCCGCCTGTCAGGCAAATATGCAAGCTTGTACACAAGGACAATGTGTCGGATGTGCGAATTGCACGGCAAAAGCTCCGGCAGCTAAGAAATAGAAAAACTAAATTGAAAACCCATATTCTAATTATTGTTTTAGTGCTGATGGGAACCGGGTTCTTTGCCGCACCCAAAGCAGTGGCGCTTGACCCGGTTACTATCGCCATACTTGCACCCGCCGCTATGCGCATGGCGGAGGCTACCCACCCCTATATTATGAACGGCATCGGTTGCGCGGCGCGGGGCATGGCAAAGGCGGGAATGGCGGGGTTTCGGATTCTCTATCTGCCTTGGGGAATCGTGCAAAGCACGCTGGGTTTACCGCTGGGCGGGCTGGGTCCGGGAATAAACAATATCATCGAGGGCGGTACCGCCCCCTTTGAATTGGCGTTTCGCCTTATCATGTTGCCGGTGAACTTCTGCGGTGTCGAAATATAAGCTTTGTGCGAAAATATTTTGTCCGCTTTTATGTTGCTTTGTCGCTTTTGTCGCCTTGAAAACGCTTTTTTACGTAGTGCTGCTACGCTTTAAGTGTTTCAAAACGATAAAATCACTCAAAGCACCGATAAAATCATGTTAAAATATTTTCGCAAGAAGCTCTTTTTTATCTTCTGATGGAGCTGCTCTATTTTCTTTATTGCTTTTTTGTGCTATATTATCATTATGTATGTTAACTTAAGCGAAAGAAAGAGTGATGAGTACACGCGAATCCTTGCCCCGCGCCTACGAGCCGGCGGCTGTCGAAGCCAAATGGTATCCGCATTGGGAGAAATCGGGATATTTCCACGGCAAACCCAATTCCGATAAAAAACCTTATTCGATTGTGATTCCGCCGCCGAATGTCACCGGGATTTTGACGCTGGGGCATGTGCTTAACAACACTTTGCAGGACATCTTGATTCGCTATCACCGTATGAAAGGCGAGGAGGTCTGCTGGTTTCCCGGTACCGACCATGCCGGAATTGCTACCGAAGCCCGGGTTGAAAAATACTTGCGCGAAAAAGAAAACACCGGGCGCGACCAGCTCGGGCGGGACGCTTTTATTGAGCGGGTCTGGAGCTGGAAATCGGAGTTTGGCGGTAAGATTATCCGTCAATTGCGTACGCTGGGTTGCTCTTGCGACTGGGAACGGGAACGCTTCACCATGGACGAGGGACTCTCAGCCGCGGTCCGCAAGGTGTTTGTGGAACTCTACAACAAAGGTTACATCTATCGCGGGCGGCGCATGATTAACTGGTGTCCGGTGGCAAAAAGCGCACTCTCCGACGAAGAGG